>NZ_BCBQ01000117.1:0-16143 GCF_001320885.1 Pseudomonas sp. NBRC 111140 | reverse complement strand
GATCAGTCGCCCGGTAATCGCCGACACCACCAGCAGGCCACCCATCAACGGCAGCATCTGCAGCCCGGCACTGGTCGGCGTGGCGTCTTTCACCACCTGCATGTACAACGGCAGGAAGGTAACCGCGCCGAACAGCGAGACCCCGACGATAAAACCGATCAGCCCGGCAAGCACGAAGGTGCGGTGGCGGAACAGGTGCAGCGGCATGATCGGCTCTGCGGCGCGGCGTTGCTCGAGGACGAAACCGACCAGGCCGATCAGGGCGAACAGCGACAGGCACAGCATGTCCAGTGACTGCCACGCCAGCAGGCTGCCGCCCAGGCTGGTGATGAGCACCAGGGCACCCAGTGCCACGGTGAGGAAAAATGCACCGATGTAGTCCACCTCATGCCGCACCAGGGCCACATGCGGGCGAAACACGCTGCCGATCACCAACAGCGCCAACAGGCCCAGCGGCAGGTTGATGTAGAAAATCCAATGCCAGGACAGGTGCTCGACCAGGAAACCGCCGATCAGTGGCCCGACCACTGTGGCGAGGCCGAACACGCCACCGAACAGGCCTTGGTAGCGGCCACGTTCGGCGGGCGGGATGACATCGCCGATCGCGGCCATCGCCACCACCATCAGGCCACCACCGCCCAATCCCTGCAGGGTACGAAAGGCAATCAGCTGGGCCATGGTCTGCGCTGCGCCACACAACGCCGAACCCAGCAGGAACACCACGATGGCGACCTGAAGCACACGCTTGCGGCCGAACTGGTCGCCGAACTTGCCATACAGTGGCACCACCACCGTGGAGGCCAGAAGGTAAGCGGTGATCACCCAGGACAGCCAGCGCAACCCACCCAGGTCGCTGACGATGGTGGGCAGCGCGGTCGATACGATGGTCTGATCGAGTGCGGCCAGGAACATCACCAGCATCAGGGCTGCCAGCAGCAGTGGGATGGAGGTTTGCGCGTCCGTTGCGGCGGGGGAGGTATCGGTGGATATCGGTTGCACGGGGCTGACCTCAACGGTGTGTGGCGTGGGCCTGGGCATGCTGTTGGCCGGCATCCAGCAGGCCTGCCAGGGCAAAGCGGTACAACTGCGCTGCAACGGCGTCGGCCGGCATTTGCAGAATCTCGTGCAGCGCGCCAGAGCCACCGCGCGGGCCGATCAACAACATTGCCCAGGGCGCCGTGACGCAGAGGATGCAGCGGGTCAGGGCGGGGTCGCTTGCAGGGATACCGCTGATTTCGCTGAACAGAGCCTTGAGCAGCGACAGCCGCAACGGCGATGCCGCCTGCAGGTGCGCCTGGCCATGGGGGCTGGGGGCGAGGATTTCCGCGGCCAGTACCCGCAGGTGCCAGTTGTCCCGGGCTGATGTGGCTTTGTGCACCACCAGCTCTACCAGCACGCGCAGCTTGTCCGCGGGTGGTTGGTTGCCTTGGGTGATGCGCTGCAGGTCGCTGAGGTCGAGGAAACGCTGGCGTGCTTCGTCGAGCACGGCCAGGTACAGGCCGTTGCGGCTGCCAAAGTGGTAGTTGATCGAGGCCAAGTCGACCTCGGCCTTGGCGGCAACGGCCTTGTTGCTGGTTTCGGCATAGCCAAGCGCGGCGAACAGTTCGCCAGCGGCTTCAAGGATGCGGGTGCGGGTGACGGCGCCGTCCTTGCGGGTTTCGCGGGGAGCTGTGGACATGGGGCTGCTCTGCGGGCCAAGGGAATGAGCAGAGCGTCGCGCACACGTAATTTAAAATCAATTTGAATTTAATTTATGTGATGTAACGCTTAAGGCCCTGGGGCTGCTTTGCGGCCCATTGTGACGCAAGGGGCGCAAAGCGCCCCCAACGATCTCAACCAAAAAACATCAGTTCAAGCGCTTGCCGTTCTGCTCTTCGCCATTACTGGCCGCCTGCTGCAAGCCTGCAGCCTTGTCCATCGGCAGGTGGTCGAATTCGCGCAAGCCATCCTTGCGGTACGGGTCACCGATCCAGCGCGGTGCTGCCACGAACTGCGGGCTCACCAGGCTCTTGGCCGGCTCATAGCGGTCATAGCTCAGCCCGGCCAGGTCGGACAGGGTATGGATCAGGTGCGAGCTGCTGTAAGGGCGGCTGGCCATCGCCTGCAAGTCGCGTGGGTGCTCGGCCTGCCAGCTGGGCGAGGTCCATAGCAGGAACGGGATGGTGTACATCGGCCGGGTCGGCGCGCCTTCGTTGCGCCCCAGGCGGTCGTGGTCACCGGAGCTGTACACATCTTCACCGTGGTCGGACAGGTACACCAGGAAGCCATTGGGGTTGCCGGCCGAGTAGCGTTTAATCAGGCTCGACACCACATAGTCGTTGTAGCGCACCGCGTTGTCGTAGAAGTTGTAGGTTTTTACCTGGTCCGCCGTCAGCTGGCTGGGTACACCTGTGTTGTCGGTAAAGTGGGCATAGTCGTCGGGATAGCGGAAGCGATAGTCCATGTGCGTGCCCAGCAGGTGCACGATGATGAACTTGTTCGGCGCAGGGTCTTGCAAGGCCTTCTCGAACGGCGCCAGCACCACATCATCGTACTGGCTGGCATTCTGGTTGCGCTGGTTGTTCAGGTATACCGGCGCATCGGTCTGCTGCGAGAAGGTGGTGAGCATGGTGTTGCGCTTGGTCATGGTCTGCTGGTTGGTGATCCAGAAGGTCTTGTAGCCTGCCTGTTTCATCAGGTTGATCAGCGACGGGTCGGTGAGGAAGCGGTCCGGGTTCTGCTCGTCGCCGAAGGTGAGGATCTGCTGCATCACTTCGATGGTGTACGGGCGTGGCGATACCACGTCGCGGAACACCGTCAGGCCCTTGTCGCTGGCGGCCAGCGCGTCGAGGTTGGGCGTGGTGTCGCGGTTGTAGCCGTACAGGTGCATGTGCTCGCGGGTGGTGGACTCGCCCAGTACCAGCACCAGGGTGCGCGGCGCGGTGCCGCTGCTGTCACGCAGGTTTTGCAGTGGGGGCAATGCGGCGTTCTGGGCCAGCAAGTCCTGCATGTTGTCCAGTTGCTGGCGATACTGACGGTAGCCGACCAACAGTTGCCAAGGCACTGCGGGCTCCATGCGTTGCTGCACTTTTTCAGCGGCATCGGCGAAGTTGCGTTCCTGGGTGACCATCTGCTTGTAGAACGGGTACACCAGGTTGGCCACCAGCAACAGGGCCACCACCGGCAGGCGGCTGCGCAGGGGCAAGCTGACGGGGCGTACACGTTTCCACAGCAGTACTGCAACCAGCGTGTACAGCAGCAGCGCCAGGCCCAGCCACACGCTGAAGTACTGGCTGAAGTATTCGCCGGCCTCGGCGGTGTTGGACTCGAACATCACGAAGATGACGCTTTGCGAGAACTCCTGACGATAGATGCCGAAGTAACTCAGGCCCACCAGCGATGCGGCCCACAATACCAGGCCGATGACAGCCGCCGTGGCGCGGGTGAAGCGGGGCAGCAGCAGCACCGGGGCCAGCCACAGGCTGCTGAGGAAGAACGCATCGCGAAAACCGGCAAAGCCGGTGGTGCCACTGAACAGCAACAACGCCTGGGTGACGCCGGAGAAGTACCAGAAGAACAGCAGAAGCCAGCCCAGGCCGGCCCAGTCCACGCGCTTGTGCGCGGCGGGGGATGTAGTGTGTGACACGTATGCCTCGTCGTACCTTGGCGGCCAGCAGATGTGCCTGTGGCCGGAAAAGGCGTGACGCTAATCGGTTGACTGTGAAAATAGCGTCAACACGGTGATGAACATGGCTTGGGCGCTGGCTTCCCAAGGCGAAGGCTTATCAATACAATCGAGACAAATTCTTATTTGCATCACTGCCGGCAGGGAGAAGGCATGTCCATAACGGCCTCTGACGCAGCACCCCACGCGCATCTTCACGCCCTTTACCGTGACCACAACAGCTGGCTGCGCGGTTGGTTGCGCCATCGGCTGAGCAACTCCGCCGATGCAGCGGACCTTGCCCAGGACACGTTCGTCCGTGTGCTTCTGGCACGCTCATCCGGCACCCTGCAGGAACCCCGCAGGTACCTGGCGACCATCGCCCGTGGCCTGGTCATCGACCTGTATCGGCGCCGCAGCCTGGAGCAGGCCTACCTCGATGCACTGATGGCGCGCCCGGAACTGCACGCGCCTTCGGCCGAGACCCGCGCGCTGATCCTCGACAGCCTGCTGGCCATCGACCGCATGCTCGATGGCCTGGGTGCGCGTACCCGGCAGATTTTCCTTGTCGTGCAACTCGATGGGCTCAGCTACGAAAAAGCCGCCGATCGCTGTGGGGTTTCGGTCAGCACGGTGCGCAAGCATCTGGCCAGAGGCCTGATGCACTGCCTGCTGCTGGAAGAAGCATGAAGCGCACCCTGGCCCAGGCAGTGGACTGGTATGTGCGGTTGCATGACAGTGCGGTCAGCGACACTACACGCCGCGAGTGGCAGGCATGGCTGGCGGCGGACCCGCAGCATGCCCAGGCCTGGCAGCGCATCGAGCAACTGCAGCAACGCTTGGGCCAGGCCCCGGCAGGCCTGGCGGGGACAACGCTCGAACAGGCACGGCAACAGCGCCGCGCCGCCGTTAAGATGCTGGCCATGCTGCTGGGTGTGGGGGTCGTCGGCTGGCGGGGCTATCAGGTCTCGCCCTGGGGCGCGGACTACAGCACGCGGGTAGGGCAGCGCCGCCACTTCACCTTGGCCGACGGCAGCCGGCTGGTGCTGGACACCGACTCGCGGGCCGATGTGCAGTTCGATGGCACGCAGCGGCTGATCGTGTTGCACCAAGGCGAAATCCTGGTCGAGACGGCCAAGGATACGCGCCCGCTCAGCGTACAAACAGCCGAAGGCCGTGTGCTGGCCTTGGGCACGCGCTTTACGGTACGCCAGGGGGCGGGCATTTCCCGGGTCACGGTGGAGGCCCATGCTGTCGAGGTTCAGCCACGGCTGGCCATTGGTCAAACCTTGCGCGCCGAGGCAGGCCAGGCAGTGAGTTTTACCGCTGACACTGCGGGGCCGTTGCTGCCGGCCGTGGCGCAGGGTTCGGCGTGGACGCAAGGCATGCTGGTGGTGGTCGATTGGCGGCTGGAAGACGTCGTGGCGGAGCTTTCCCGTTATCGACACGGCTATCTGGGCTGTGCACCGGAGGTCGCTGGGTTGCGACTGTCGGGCACATTCCTGCTGGATGACAGCGAGGGTGTACTGGCCAACCTGGAGGACTCCCTGCCGGTAAGGCTGCGGCGCCTGACGCGCTATTGGGTGCGGGTAGAGGGCAGGGCGGCCTGAAAATATTTCGCGTGGAGGGGTAACAGTTTTTCTTTCCTGTTTCGGCTCTACCTGCACATGCGCATCAGTCGCAGTTATTGCCAACCTTTTCAGGATCCCCTTCATGCTCGTACGTCCCTCACTTCTTGCCCTGAGCCTGACCGGCTCGTTGTTGGTGGTCACGCCCGCCTGGGCCATCGCCTACGACATTCCGGCTGGCAGCCTGGCGGCATCGCTCAGTCAGTTCGCCGCCGCGAGCGGGGTCATGATCACCTTCAGTTCGCAAGACACTGCCGGCCTGCGCTCGCCCGGCCTGCAAGGTGACTATGAGCTGGAGCAGGGCTTTGCCCGCCTGCTCCAAGGTAGCGGCCTGCGCGTCGTGCA
The DNA here is from genome assembly GCF_001320885.1 of Pseudomonas sp. NBRC 111140. NCBI lineage: Bacteria > Pseudomonadati > Pseudomonadota > Gammaproteobacteria > Pseudomonadales > Pseudomonadaceae > Pseudomonas > Pseudomonas sp. NBRC 111140. Next base: position 10,527 of record NZ_BCBQ01000117.1, on the reverse strand, counting down.
GGCCGGGGAGAAGCGCTACGTATTGGCCAGGGCCGACAGCAGTGGGGCCATGGAGCTTGGTGCAACCAACATCGACGCGGCGGGCCTGGGGGCTGTCACGGAAGGAACCGGCTCCTACACCACCGGTTCCAGCAACAGTTCGACCAAACTGGCGTTGTCGCTGCGCGAAACCCCGCAGACCGTCAGCGTGATGACGCGCCAGCGCATCGAAGACCAGCAACTGAACACCCTCAGTGACGTGCTCAAGCAAACCCCTGGCCTGAACGTGCAGAACATCGACAGCGAGCGGGTGAACATCTACTCGCGTGGCTATTCGATCGACAACTACCAGTTTGACGGTATCCCCACCACCCTGATCGTGCAGACCAGTGCCAGCCCGCAGAGCATGATCGACACGTCCATCTATGACCGAGTCGAAATCGTTCGCGGTGCCACCGGGCTGATGACCGGGGCCGGCGACCCGTCGGGCAGCGTTAACCTGATCCGCAAGCGTCCGACGGCAAACTTCCAAGGTGCTGTCAGCGCCGGAGCGGGGTCTTGGGACACCTATCGAAGCGAAGTCGATCTATCCGGCCCACTGACCGCCGACGCCCGCCTGCGTGGCCGTGCCGTGGTGGCTTACCAGCAGGGCAACAGCTACATCGACCATTACCAGCAGGAAAAACAGACCTATTACGGCATCCTCGAAGCGGACCTCAGCGACAGCACCCTGCTGACGGTAGGCTTCGACTACCAGAAAAACGACCCGCGTGGGGTTTCGTTCGCCAGCTTCCCGCTGTTCTACGATGACGGCGAGCAGACCGATTTCTCGCGCTCGACCAATGCGGCCTCGCGCTGGAGCTATCGCCAGCAGAACACCCTCAATACCTTCGCCACCCTGGAACAAGACCTGGTCAACGACTGGAAGCTGAAGGTGTCGGTAAACAACATGTACAGCACCCGTGACTACTCGCTGGCGTCCGCCAGTGGCGGTTTCCCCAACAAGCAAACCGGGGAGGGTGCTTACCTGTATGGCGGCGACGGCTATGGCTCGCAACGTCAGTTGGGTATCGATGCCATCGTTCAGGGGCCGTTCCAGTTGCTGGGGCGCCAGCACGAGCTGTTGGCCGGTGTGAGCGGCTCGGCGTTTCACGACTACAGCAACCCGGACGACGATGACCTGGAAATGAAGCCGGTCAATATCTACGACTGGGACAACAACACCGACCGCCCGGTCTCGGTGGGCAAGCTGATGAACGATGACACCACCATCCGCCAGGATGCTGCGTACATGGTGGCGCGTTTCAAGCCGACCGACGACCTGTCACTGATCTTGGGCGCCCGTGTCGGCGATTACAGCTACAAGAAAAAGGCCATCTACAACGCGCCCTACACCCGTTCGACCAACCATCAGGCCACCCGCGAATCCGGTTTTGTCACGCCCTACGCGGGCGTGGTCTACGACCTGAATGCACAGCATTCGGTGTATGCCAGCTACACCAAGATCTACAAGCCACAGTCGCTACGCGACAGCAGTGGCGCCACGCTTGAGCCGCGCGAAGGCGACAACTATGAAATCGGCCTGAAAAGCGAGCTGCTGGACGGGCGTGTCAATACAGCCATTGCCCTTTACCAGATCAAGCAGGACAACCTGGGTGTGCTCAGTGGCGGCTTCGTCGAAGGGACCGATCGCGAGCGCGCTTACAAGGCGGTGTCCGGTGCCACCACGCGGGGTATCGACCTGGAAGTCTTCGGCGAGATCACGCCCGGCTGGAACGTCACTGCAAGTTACAGCCACAGCCTGACCAAGGATGCGGACCATGAGCGTATCAACACCATCGCCCCGGCGAACATGGTCAAACTGTGGACCACCTACCGCCTGCCGGGCGAGCTTGATCGCCTGACCGTGGGTGGCGGCATGAACTGGCAAAGCGGCCTGAGCCTGACTGATGCGCCGTGGCAGATTGGCCATACGGTCAAGGCGACCCAGGGCCAATACGCGGTGTTCAACCTGATGGCGCGTTATGACGTCACCCAGCACCTGACGGCGACCGTTAACGTGAACAACCTGTTCGACAAGAAATACCTCAGCGCGCTGGACCCGACCTTTTACACCGGGTTCTATGGCGAGCCGCGCAATGTGATGCTCAGTACCAAGTACAGTTTCTGAGCCTGCGCCTGGCAGGGCTGAGCGCCTGGCCGGCGCAAGTGCCGCCAGGCGTGTTCAGGCAGTAGCCATCTGGCTTTTGCCCAGCGCCGTGTTCACTGCCAGCCAGCCATTCACAGCGTCTTCCCCGGCTTCTGCGAACACCCGCTCCAGCAACTTCACCTGCTCGCGCCGCAGCATCTGCTCCAGGCGCGCGCCTTCCTCGGTCAGGGCCAGCAAGCGCTTGCGTTTGTCGGCCTCGCAGGCCGCACTCTCCACCAGGCGCATTTCCGTCAACTGGCGCATTGGCATGTTCAGCGCTTGCTTGCTGACCCCAAGCAAGGCCAGCAAGTCCTTCACGCTCAGGTTCGGATAGCGCGCGATGAAGAACACGATGCGTTGATGCACCCGGCCCAGGCCACGGCGTTCGAGCATTTCGTCGGCCTTGGCGGTGAACGCCTGGTAGCCGAAGAAAAAGGCCTCCATCGCCTGTTGCTGGGAGGCAGGGTTTTTAAGGTCAATCATATTGACTAATCCACGGGTAGCAGCGTAATTTCAGTCAAATAGTTTGACGTATTTTCCTTCTGCCTTGCTACCGGTGATCCCCATGGCTTTCTCTGAACGTGTCACGCGCCTCAAGAGTTCCCTGATCCGTGAAATCCTTGCCGCTGCCCAGCGCCCTGGGGTGATGTCGTTCGCTGGCGGTTTGCCGGCCGAAGCGATGTTGCCCAAGGTCGACTGGGCCGACATGCCGGTCAACATGGGCCAGTACGGCATGAGCGAGGGCGAGCCGGCCCTGCGCGAAGCACTGGCGGCCGAAGCACGGGCACTGGGGATTGACTGTCAGGCCAGCCAGGTGTTGGTGGTGAGTGGTTCGCAACAGGCCCTGGACCTTGCGGCCAAGCTGTACATCGACCAAGGCACGCAGATCATGCTCGAAGCGCCGACCTACCTGGCGGCGCTGCAGATCTTCCAGCTGTTTGGCGCCGATTGCCTGGCCTTGCCGATGCAGGCCGATGGCCCGGACCTGGCGCAACTGCGTGGGTGCCTGCAGCGCCATCGCCCGGCCTTCATTTACTTGATCCCGACGTTCCAGAACCCCTCGGGCCTGCGCTACAGCGAAGCCAAGCGCGACGCGGTGGCGGCCTTGCTGGATGAGTTCGGGGTGACGTTGATCGAGGACGAACCCTATCGCGAGCTGAGCTTCGATGGTGGCAGCGCCCAGCCGATCGTCAGCCGCTTGCGTAACGCCAGCTGGATTTACACCGGTACGGTGTCCAAGACCTTGCTCCCCGGCCTGCGGGTGGGCTACCTGATCGCCAGCCCCGACCTGTTCCCGCATTTGTTGCGGCTCAAGCAGGCTGCCGACCTGCACACCAACCGGGTGGGGCAGTGGCAGGTGCTGCAGTGGCTGGGCAGCGACAAGCTGCAGCTGCACCTGAAGACCTTGCGCGACTACTACCGCACGCGCAGGGATGCGTTCCAGTTGGCGCTGGAAGCGCATTTTGCCGACCTGGCCGACTGGCACAAGCCGGATGGCGGGCTGTTCTTCTGGCTGACCCTGAAACAGCCACTGGATACCCGCACCCTATTGGCAGAAGCATTGGCGGTGGACGTGGCATTTATGCCGGGTGAGCCATTTTTCCCTGAACCGGACCGGCATCACGGCCATCTGCGCCTGAATTTCAGCCACGTTGCCCCGGACCAGTTGGACGAAGGGCTCAGGCGTTTGGCGCAAGTGCTGCGCAATGCGCAGGCTGCACGGGTATGATGTTGCCAGCAAAACCGCACTGACAGGCCCCGTGGACTATGAACCGTCGTAAGAAGATCAAGCAGCTATTGGAGGCGCATGCCAAAAAGGCCAATGCCAAACTGGCGCCGCGCAAGCCCAAGTACATTTGCAAGGCTGACCGTTTGAAAATGGAGGCCGAGGCGGCCGGGGACGCCGCCAAACCGGCTGACTGACGCAGACGGTGCAGGAGCGGCCTTGTGTCGCGATTGGGCCGCTCCTACAGGGGGGCGTCAGTTTCAGCGGCGGTAATAACGGTGTTCGTCGTAATGACGCTGGTGCATGGCCCGCTCATGGCGGCGCTCCCAGTCACGGCGCCGTTCCCAGTCGCGCCGACGCTCCCAATCCCGCCGGGCTTGTTCACGCCGCCACTGTTCGCGGCGCCAGTCGCTTCGGTGGTCGTGCCAGCGGTCGTCATCATGCGCCAGCAGCGTGGCCGGCTGTAGAACGGCCGCATTGGCCACCCTCGACCAGGGGTTGCCGGCTGGCTGCAGGGGTGATTGAACAGCAGGGGCCACGGCCTCGGCTGCTTTCATTTGTGTTGCCGATGCCGTGCCCACCGCCGCGAACGAGAACAGGCCGAGCAGCATCAACCTTGCGACATGCATTTTCATGAGCGAAGCCAACCTCTGATAACAATTGAGCCATCTGGCCAGCAGGTGGTCGGCGAACCTTTTTCGCGTCCCGCTACCTTTCTGTGCCTCCCACATAGACAGGCAATGGAGAAAAAGTTCGCTGCAGCAACAACTTGTAGGACTTTTCCTGTAGCGGGTACTTACACAAACGCCCGCCCGCCACGTCGGCGATCTTCCTTCAACAACCCCTCCACCTTGCGCAAGGCCTGTCCCAGCACTGCTTGGTCTGGCGCTCCACCCAGCGAGAGGCGCACAGCTTCCGGTCCTTGCGGTGCCACGCTGAACGAATCCGCCCCTGCCACGCTCACCCCCACATCATCCAACGCATGGGTGAACCGCTCCTGTTGCCAGTGCGCGGGTAGTGGCAGCCATACGTGCAGCCCGGTGGGGTGCGCCTGGAACTCATGGCTCAGCAGCGTGCGCGCCAGGTGCTGGCGGGCGCGGGCTTCGCGCTGGATTTCCTGTACCAACCCCTTGGCGGTGCCATCGCGAATCCATTGCTCGACCAGCGCCAGCAGCAGGGCCGAACAGCCCATGCTCGATGCACGCAGGCCGTTGAGCAGCCCTTGCCCGTCATCGCCACGCGGTGGCAGCACGAAGGCGGTGCGCAAGCTTGGCCACAGGCACTTGGACAGCGACGCCAGGTAGTACGTGTTGGCCCCCCCGGTCAGGCACGCGATGGGTGCCGGCGCGTCGTCGAGCAGATAGCGGTACGGGTCGTCCTCGATCAGCGTGATGCCGCGCTTGAGCAGCACCTCGGCAATCGCCTGGCGCCGGGCTACGGGCATGGTGTGCGCGGTAGGGTTGTGGAAGGTGGGGTTGAGGTACAGCAGGCGCGCACCGCTTTGCTGACAAGCCTGTTCCAGGTGGTCGGGGCGCATGCCGTCGGCGTCACTGGCTACCTCGACAATGCGCAGCCCCAGTTGCCGGGCGGCCAACAGCAGGCCGGGGTAAGTCAGTGGGTCGCAAAGAATGGCGTCACCCGCGCGGGCATGGGCGCTGAGGATGGCGAAGATGGCCGCCTGCGACCCCGAGCACAGCGCCAGGCTGTGCATGTCCAGATCACCCAGTGCCGGTTCCAGCCAGCCCTGTGCGGCCTGCAGCAGCGAGCGGGTGGCCGGTTCGTCCTGGTAAAGCGACAGTGCTTCGATGCGGTTGCGCTGCAGCGCCTGTTCCAGCCCGGCGCTCACCAACTGAGCCATCGAGCCGTTGGCCGGCTGCGGCGGGATGTTCATGGTCAGGTCGATGCCTGCCAGGGTGGTTGTTTGTCGGGCACCCAGGATGAACGACCCGCGGCCACTGTAGGAAGCAATCAGGCCACGGTCGCGCGCTTCGGCGTAGGCGCGGGTCACCGTGGTCAGGTCGACGCCCAGGTGCGCAGCCAGTGCACGTTGCGGCGGAATTTGCTCGCCATCCTGCAAGACTCCAGATTGTATGGATTCTGCAAGCATATCTGCAATCTGTATGTATCTTGGGCCTGACTTCGGCTTGAAAGGCTTTGTCCAGCGCATTTGCGCCGCTTCTTCTGGCGCTCCGGCAACAGGCATAGATCTTCCTCTCGGTTGTAAGTCCATACGCATAGGCATATCATGGCATACAGTTGTTAACAAATCCATACAATATGGAAAGCGTATGGTTTATTTGATGTGCACCGGAACGGCGCGGCAGGGTTGCAACGATAAGCGCTTCCGGGCTGCCAGTCATGGAGATGTTCGATGAATGACTGTCATCTGATCTGCGCCAACCGCCTCGACGATGGGGCTGTGGTCTGGCTTGATGCCGGGCATGAGTGGGTAGAGACACTGCAACAAGCCGGCACCTTCGATGCGCAGGCGCTGGTATCGGCAACCCTCGCTGCCGAGGCTGCCGTGCTGGCCAACCAGGTCGTGGCACCGACGCCTTGTGAGGCCTGGCTGGTCGATGGCCGGCCAGAGCCGAAAAGCCTGCGTGAACGGTTGCGCGCCCGTGGCCCTTCGGTACGCAGCGACCTTGGCAAGCAGGCTGCGGGCACACCGCCAAGCAGCATTGCGCGCATGCGCCCGGTGTTGCCGGTCGAGGCGGGGCAGGCAGGGGTGTATCGCTACGACCGCTTCGAGCGTGAGTTCCTCAAGGACCGCGCCCGCCAGTTCGAGCAGCAGGTTGCCCGTCGCCTGAGTGGCGAGCTGGATGAAGAGGCGTTCAAGGTCTACCGGCTGATGAACGGCCTGTACCTGCAACTGCACGGCTACATGCTGCGTGTGGCGATCCCCTACGGCACCTTGAGCGCGCTGCAACTGCGCCAGCTGGCCTATGTGGCGCATACCTACGACAAGGGCTACGGCCACCTCACCACCCGGCAGAACATCCAGTTCAACTGGCCGCGCCTGGCCGATACGCCGGAGATACTGTCGGTGCTGGCCGATGCCGACCTGCATTGCATCCAGACCAGCGGCAACTGCATCCGCAACGTCACCACCGACCATTTTGCCGGCGCCGCCGAGGATGAAGTGCTCGACCCTCGGGTACATGCCGAGATCCTCCGCCAGTGGTCCACCGAGCATCCGGAATTTACCTACCTGCCACGCAAGTTCAAGATCGCCATCACCGGCAGCCCCAAGGACCGCGCGGCCGTGCGCTTCCATGACATTGGCATCCTGGCGCAACGCAACGCGCAGGGTGAAGTCGGCTTCCAGGTGTATGCCGGCGGTGGCCTTGGGCGTACCCCGATAGTTGGCACCCGCGTGCGCGAATGGTTGCCGGAGCGCGAACTGCTGCGTTACGTCGAGGCCATCTTGCGGGTGTACAACGCCCTGGGACGGCGCGACAACCTGTACAAGGCACGTATCAAGATTCTGGTGCGTGAGCTCAAGCCTGGGCGTTTCATCGAAATGATCGAGGAGGAGTTCGCCAGCCTGCCGGCCGACCACCAGTACTTGGAGCCGGCCATCGTTCAGGGCATTCATGCCCGCTTCGTGCAGCCCGCCTTCGAGGCGTTGCCCGGCCTGTGTGACAGCTTTCTGCGCGCACGGGCGGACGACAACGCGTTCGCCAGCTGGGTACGGACCAACACTCACCCGCACAAGAAACGTGGCTACATCAGCGCGGTCATTTCGCTGAAACCACCCGGCGGTATCCCCGGCGACATCAGCGCCGAGGAAATGCTCGCCCTGGCCGACCTGGCCGAGGCCTACTCGCTGAACGAGATTCGCGTCTCCCACGAGCAGAACGTGGTGCTGCCGCACATTCGCCTGGTGGATCTGTACAGCGTGTGGCAGGCCTTGCGCCAGGCTGGGCTGGCAACCAGCAACATTGGCTTGTTGTCCGACACCATCGCCTGCCCAGGCATGGACTACTGCAGCCTCGCCACCGCCCGCTCGGTGCCGGTTGCCCAGCGCATCGCGCAGCGTTTCGACGCGGCCCGGCAACAGGACATCGGCGAACTCAAGCTCAACGTCTCCGGCTGCATCAATGCCTGTGCCCACCACCACGTGGCGCACATCGGCATCCTCGGCCTGGACAAGGCCGGCCATGAAAACTACCAGATCACCCTGGGCGGCAGCGCCGAAGAGGACGCGGCGGTCGGGACCATCCTGGGCCGCTCGGTGCCCTTCGAGGAGGTGCCCGACATCGTCGAGGCGATCGTTGCCATCTACCTGCAATTGCGTGAAGACGACGAGCGCTTCCTCGACACCTACCGCCGTGTCGGTATCGAGCCGTTCAAGGAGGTGCTGCGTGATGCTCGTTGACCATGAGGGCCAGGTTCAGACCGATAACTGGCGTTATCCGAGCAGCGACGCGCTGCCGACCTTTGCTGCGCGTACGGTGCTGCAGCCGCAGCAGTGGGACGACTACCACATGCGTTTTGGCCAGCCAGCCGAGGGCCTGTGGCTGGCCGCCGACCAGGACCCGGCGCAGATGCGGGCACTGCTCGGCCAGCTGACATTGATCGTGATCGAGTTCGCCAAGTCACGCGATGGCCGTGGTTTCACCCTGGCCAGGCTACTGCGCGAGCGGCACGGTTTTACCGGTGACCTGCGCGCCGCTGGGCCATTGCTGCCGGACCAGTTCGCCATGCTGCTGCAGTGCGGTTTCACCAGCGCACTGGTTTCGCCCAGCGTGCCGGCGCAGCGCTGGCACGCTGCCGCAGCCAGCCATCGGCAGGCCCGCCCACGCACTTTGCTGCAACGTCTTTCACAACGGAGCGAGGCATAGCCATGTTCAGCCTTACAGCCTTGGAGCTGGCCCGTATACAGTTTGGTTTCACCATTACCTTCCACATCATTTTCCCGGCCATCACCATTGGCCTGGCAGCATTCCTGGCGGTACTGGAAGGCCTGTGGTTGTGGAAAAAAGACAACGCCTACCTCGACCTGTACCACTTCTGGTCGAAGATCTTCGCCGTCAACTTCGCCATGGGCGTGGTCTCCGGGCTGGTCATGGCCTACCAGTTCGGCACCAACTGGAGCTTCTACTCGCAGTTCGCCGGCAGCATCACCGGCCCCTTGCTGACCTACGAGGTGCTGACGGCCTTCTTCCTTGAAGCGGGCTTCCTGGGGGTGATGCTGTTCGGCTGGCACAAGGTCGGCCGTGGCCTGCACTTTTTCGCCACTGTCATGGTGGCCGTGGGCACGATGATTTCTGCCACCTGGATCCTGGCGTCCAACAGCTGGATGCAAACGCCCCAGGGGCACGAAGTGATCAATGGCGTGGTGGTGCCGGTGGACTGGTTTGCCATCATCTTCAACCCATCGTTCCCGTACCGCCTGGCGCACATGGTGACGGCGGCAATGCTGTCGACCGCGCTGTTTGTCGGCGCCTCGGCGGCCTGGCACCTGTTGCGTGGCAACCGTACCCCGGCGGTGCGGCGGATGTTCTCGATGGCATTGTGGATGCTGCTGTTCACTGCGCCGCTGCAGGTGCTGATCGGTGACATGCACGGCTTGAACACGCTCAAGTACCAGCCGGCGAAGGTCGCTGCGATGGAGGGGCACTGGAGCAATACACCGGGCCAGGGCGTGCCGCTGATCCTGTTCGGCATCCCGGACATGGAAGCTGAAACCACCCGCTACAAGGTTGAAATCCCCAACCTGGCCAGCCTGATCCTGACCCACAGCCTGCACGGGCAGATCCCAGGCTTGAAAGACTTCGCCAAAGAAGACCGGCCCAATTCGACCATTGTGTTCTGGTGCTTCCGGGTCATGGTCGGCCTGGGCATGCTGATGGTTGTGCTGGGCCTGTATGGCGCCTGGCTGCGCTGGCGCGGGCGGCTATACACGTCACGGGGGCTGGCGCGGTTTGCCTTGTGGATGGGGCCTTCGGGCCTGGTGGCCCTGCTGGCCGGCTGGTATGTCACCGAAATTGGCCGCCAGCCGTGGGTGGTGTACGGCCTGATGCGCACCAAGGATGCGGTCTCCGACCATTCGGCGCTGACCTTGTCGGTAGGCCTGGTGGTGCTGGTGGTGATGTACATCGGGGTATTCGGCACAGGTGTCGTCTACATGCTGCGCCTGGTGCGCAAGGGGCCGGAGGTACACGACGACCACCAACAGCCGGTGACCGCCAACCAGCGGCCGGCCCGCCCGTTGTCGGCGGTGGACGAGCCGCTGTATCCGCATTCACCCAACCACATTGACTGACCGGAGACGCTGTCATGGGTATTGATCTTCCGCTGATCTGGTTCCTGATCATCGGCTTTGGCGTGATGATGTACGTCATCATGGACGGTTTCGACCTGGGTATCGGCATCCTGTTCCCGTTCATCACCGACCGCGAGCAGCGCGACACCATGGTCAACACCGTGGCGCCGGTGTGGGACGGCAACGAAACCTGGCTGGTGCTGGGTGGGGCTGGGTTGATGGCCGCCTTCCCCAAGGTGTATGCCATCCTGCTCAGTGCGCTGTACATTCCGGCGCTGGGCCTGCTGGCCGGGTTGATCTGGCGTGGGGTGTCGTTCGAGTTTCGCTTCAAGGCCGATGAGGCGCACAAACCGTTCTGGGACC
>NZ_BCBQ01000116.1:0-16556 GCF_001320885.1 Pseudomonas sp. NBRC 111140 | reverse complement strand
AAGATCAAGATCAAGATCAAGATCAAGATCAAGATCAAGATCAAGATCAAGATCAAGATCAAAAGCACAGTACAAATGTCGAGCGGGAGTGCGGGCCGCTTTGCGGCCCGTCGCGTAAGCAAAAAAAACCCGGGTTCTGGGGGAGGAATCCGGGTTAAGACCATTAGGAGTAAAACAAAGGTACGCGGTCCCTGAGCACCTTTATCGGCGCGCCACTTGGGGGGGATGCGCCGCGCCAACACTTCAAGTATTGGTCAGGTTTGGCGCAGTGCCAGTGCATATTGGTCGTTTTTTAAACAGATTTGGAATACGCCGCCGTTCCGTTCCTCCCGCATCGCATGGCCGTATGCATCGTGAAACACTGCCATGCTTGGATGATCCGTGCAATTTCCCGCAAGTTAGGCATAATAAACCGCTTCGATTGTCATCCAGTCCTTCCCATGCAGAAAGAACCTCGTAAGGTCCGTGAGTTTCGCCGTCGCGAACAGGAAATCCTCGACACCGCGCTCAAGCTGTTTCTCGAACAGGGCGAAGACAGCGTCACCGTCGAGATGATCGCCGACGCCGTGGGCATCGGCAAAGGCACGATCTACAAGCACTTCAAGTCCAAGGCGGAAATCTACCTGCGCCTGATGCTCGACTACGAGCGCGACCTGAACGCGCTGTTGCACTCGGCCGACGTCGACCGTGACAAGGAAGCCCTGTCGCGCGCCTACTTCGAGTTCCGCATGCGCGATCCGCAACGTTACCGGCTGTTCGATCGCCTTGAAGAAAAGGTGGTCAAGGGCAACCAGGTGCCAGAAATGGTCGAGCAGTTGCACAGCATCCGCGCTTCCAACTTCGATCGCCTGACCCAACTGATCAAGGGTCGTATCAGCGAAGGTAAACTCGAAGACGTGCCGCCGTACTTCCATTACTGCGCCGCCTGGGCGCTGGTGCATGGCGCCGTGGCGCTGTACCACTCGCCGTTCTGGAGCAATGTATTGGAAGACCAGGAAGGCTTCTTCCAGTTTCTGATGGACATTGGCGTGCGTATGGGCAACAAGCGTAAGCGCGACCCGGAACCAACCAACTGAAGCGCTTCGTCACTTCCCGCTGAAGCCGGTAGGGTGCGGTGGGGGCTTGCAAAAACCTGATTTATGAGTTAGGTTTCGCCTGCCCCTCATCATCCATGCCGGAGTCATTCATGATTGTCGATCGTCAAGGCAGGCGCTTTCGCAACCTGCGTGTCAGCCTGACGGCTGCCTGCAATTACGCCTGCACTTACTGCGTACCCGACGGTAAGCGCCTGGTGGCGGCGCAGGACGAACTCTCAGCAGACTCCCTGGCCCGTGGCGTGGCCTACCTGATTGAAGCTGCCGGCGTCGAGCGCCTGCGCATCACCGGCGGTGAACCGCTGATCAGCCCGCGCCTGGACGCCTTTCTGGCTGGCGTGGCCAAACTTGACCTCGACGATATCTCGCTGACTACCAATGGCCAGCTGCTGGAGCGCAAATTGCCGCAGTTGCAGGCGGCCGGTATTCGTCGCCTGAATGTTTCCCTCGACACCCTCGACCCGCAAGCCTTCCGCCGTATCGCCCGAGGCGGCGACTTGGCCTGCGTGCTGGCGGGTATGCAGCAAGCCAGCACCCTGGGCATGCAGGTGAAAGTGAACATGGTGCCGATGCGTGGGCAGAACCTCGACCAGGTGCTGCCGCTGCTGGAATACTGTCTTGAGCGCGGCTTCGAGTTGCGCTTCATCGAACTGATGCGCATGGGCCATCTGGCCCGTGATCACAATGCTTTCCTGCAGCAGTTCGTCGGCCTCGACCAGCTGCTCACGCTGATTGGCGGCAAGCATACCTATGCCCAGGTCGACGCGCCCTTGGATGCCACTGCCTTGCGTTATCAAATCCCCGGCAAGGGCTACTTCGGTGTTATCGCCAACGAGACTGTGCCGTTTTGCCGTACCTGCTCACGGTTGCGCCTGTCTTCAACGGGCTGGTTGCATGGCTGTCTGTCGTCAGGCAACCGCCACTTCGTCGGTGACCTGCTGGAAAAGCCACGCCATCAGGCGCTGCCAGCCCTGCAACGGTTGTTGGTCAAGGCGTTGGCAGACAAGCAGGAGCTGGCGTTTTCCGGGGGCGTTACGGTGATGAAGGTGATCGGTGGCTGAAGCTGGCGCAAAAGCTGCATCCGCCGGCTATTCGCCGGTTTTTCGTCGCCGGCCACTGGAGGAAAGATGCGTAGCCTGGTCTTGCTGCTGGCGCTGATGGCGCTGGGCGGCTGCATGAATGTCAGTGATATGGGCGAGGGCGTTCGCTATCACATGAGCGATGCCGGTCTGCTGGATCACAGTGAAACCCGCCGCACCTTGTCGATCCGCCTGCAACCGGACTCGTTCATTTTCATCGGCCAGGGTGCATTCGTGCCGCCGGGCAAGGGGCCAGTGCCACGGCAGAACGCAGTGGCAGAGCAAGCCTTCAAGAGCTTCGTCGAGTATTTCCCGCTGGTACGCCGCGCCCAGGGCCCGTTGGGCCTGGAGGAGGCCATTGCCCAGGCGCGCTCGGTAGGCGCCGATTACGTGTTGTATACGCGTTTCGCGCGCACCGACGACCGCATCGGCAATGGTGACGAGTGGTACGACGAACAGGCCGTCGACCGCGTGGGTTGGGACAGTGGCGTGGTGCAGATGATGCTGATCGAAACCAATACCCGCTACCTGATCGACACCGCCCGCATCAAGAGTCGTGGCGGTTTGTTGACGTTCCACGACAATACCCCGGAGGATTTGCTTGGTGCGCCGATGCGCGAGTACGCTCGTAGCCTTCTGGGCATGAGTGAATGAGGCAAGCGTGATGAGCGATTCCGGCAAGGCCAATGACCTTCTGGCGCAGATCCCCAAGGCCAAGGGCCTGCCGCCGGTGCATCTGTGGAACCCGGACTTCTGCGGCGACATCGACATGCGCATCGCCCGCGATGGCACCTGGTACTACCTGGGCACGCCGATCGGGCGCAAACCGATGGTGCGGCTGTTTTCTACCATCATTCGCCGCGATGGCGATGACTATTTCCTGATTACTCCGGTCGAGAAGGTTGGCATTCGCGTTGACGATGCCCCGTTCGTGGCTGTAGCGCTGGACGTGCAGGGCAAGGGCAAGCAGCAAGTGCTGCGCTTTACCAGCAATGTCGAGGACCAGGTCGAGGCCGGGCCGGACAATCCTCTGCGGGTGGTCATCGATCCGGTGACGCAGGAGCCGTCGCCGTATGTGCTGATGCGCAGCAACCTTGAGGCGTTGATACACCGCAATGTGTTCTACCAACTGGTGGAGCTGGCGGTGCCGCGTGAGATCGAGGGTGAGGAATGGCTTGGAGTATGGAGCCAGGGCGAGTTTTATCCGATTGGGCGCAGCAGCTGAATGCTCTGTTGCCAGTGCCCGCGAAAGGCCGGCACTGGCAACAATCGGCCTCCTGATTTTCCCCAGGATTGGCCATTTGTCTTCAGCCTGTCAGGGCCTAACCTGCTGGCAATTGCCATCCAGGAGAAGCCCAGCATGAAACCCTCAACGCTCATCCTCTTCGCTCTGCTCGCCGCCCAAACCCCCGCCTGGGCCCACGGCGACGTTGCCGACCAGGTCACAGTCCTGCAGCAGCAACAACCCTCGAATGCCCCCGGCAAAACCGCCGTCATGCTTACCGTCAGCTACGCACCCGGCGAAGCGTCCCCTGCGCATCAGCACCCAGGTGCAGTGATGGCCTACGTGCTGGAAGGTGCGGTGGTATCGAAGCTCAACAACGAGCAGGAAAAGACCTACAAGGCCGGCCAGTACTGGTACGAGGCGCCCGGCACCGTGCATAGCGTGTCACGTAATGCCAGCAAGACCCAGCCTGCCAAGCTGCTGGTCTGGAGCCTGGTGGATGAGGGCAAGCCGGTGACCGAAGCGCTGGGCCAATAAACCCGATGCAACGAAAAAGCCCCCAGTTGCTTGCGCATCTGGGGGCTTTTTCAGTGTTTGGCTCCGCGACCTGGACTCGAACCAGGGACCCAATGATTAACAGTCATTTGCTCTACCGACTGAGCTATCGCGGAATCTGCGCGTATCTTACTGATTGCCCAGGGGAAGTCAAGCCACCCCTAGGCAAAACAATGAGTTACAGCACTTCCACGATAGCCTTGGTGACCACATGGATGTTGCTCTGGTTCAGCGCGGCCACGGCGATACGGCCGGTGTCCAGGGCGTAGATGCCGAAATCGTTCTTCAGGCGGGCCACCTGATCAACGGTCAGGCCCGAGTAGGAGAACATGCCGACCTGGCGGCCAACGAAGCTGAAGTCGCGACTGGCGCCATATTCGGCCAGCAGCGAAACCATCTGCTTGCGCATGCCGTGGATGCGCTGGCGCATTTCGCCCAGTTCGGTTTCCCACATCTGGCGCAGTTCGGCGCTGTTCAGCACGGTGGCTACGATGGTTGCACCGTGGGTTGGTGGGTTGGAGTAAGTGGTGCGGATCACGCGCTTGACCTGCGACAGCACGCGAGTGCTCTCGTCCTTGGAGGCGGTGACGACCGACAGTGCGCCGACGCGCTCGCCGTACAGCGAGAACGATTTGGAGAACGAGCTGGAAACAAAGAACTCCAGGCCCGACTCGGCGAACAGGCGAACGGCGAAGGCGTCTTCGGCGATGCCATCACCAAAGCCCTGGTAGGCCATGTCGAGGAACGGCACGTGGCCCTTGGCCTTGACCACCTCCAGGACATTTTTCCAGTCGTCCAGGTTCAGGTCGACGCCGGTCGGGTTGTGGCAGCAGGCGTGCAGCACGACGATCGAGCCCGATGGCAGGGCGTTGAGGTCTTCCAGCATGCCGCCGCGGTTCACATCGTTGGTCGGCGCATCGTAGTAGCGATAGGTCTGCACCGGGAAACCGGCCGACTCGAACAGCGCGCGATGGTTTTCCCAGCTTGGGTCGCTGATGGCGACCACGGCGTCAGGCGAGATGCGCTTGAGGAAGTCGGCACCGATTTTCAGTGCGCCGGTACCACCGACGGCCTGTACGGTGACCACACGGCCAGCGGCCAGCAGTGGCGACTCGGCGCCGAAGATCAGCTTTTGCACGGCCTGGTCATAAGTGGCGATGCCGTCGATCGGCAGGTAGCCGCGCGAGGCGTGCTGTGCGGCACGCTGGGTCTCGGCTTCGATCACGGCGCGCAGCAGCGGGATGCGGCCTTCCTCATTGCAGTACACGCCCACGCCCAGGTTGACCTTATCGGTACGTGGGTCGGCGTTGAATGCTTCGTTGAGGCCCAGGATAGGGTCGCGGGGTGCCAGCTCGACAGCGGAAAACAGGCTCATTGTTACTTCGGCTCTGATTGGAGAGTGATAGGACGTACACGCTCCAGCCGAATGCACTGAAGCGGTGCACAAACGGGGAGTCAGTATAGTGATACCGACCGGTCACCGCGACACTCTGGCGCAGCTTTTCCGGTTATTTGCGCAAATATTTTTCGACCATTGGTCTAATTGCCGGGTCCACCGTTACACGCGTTCACAGCTATGCCTTGAAAGCGCCCCCGAGCGGGCGCATTTGGGTATAGACTACTGGCTAAATTTACAGTTACCGCAGCGCCGCGAGGTCCGTCATGTCCGAGTTCCAGCTCGTCACCCGTTTCCAGCCGGCAGGCGACCAGCCCGAGGCCATCCGCCAGTTAGTCGAAGGCATCGAGGCGGGGCTGTCGCACCAGACGCTGCTCGGCGTGACGGGCTCGGGCAAGACCTTCAGCATTGCCAACGTCATCCAGCACGTGCAGCGCCCGACGTTGGTGCTGGCGCCGAACAAGACCCTGGCCGCACAGCTGTACGGCGAGTTCAAGGCGTTCTTCCCCAACAATGCGGTGGAGTACTTCGTCTCCTATTACGACTACTACCAGCCGGAAGCCTACGTGCCGTCGTCGGACACCTTCATCGAGAAGGACGCCTCGATCAACGACCACATCGAGCAGATGCGCCTGTCGGCGACCAAAGCGCTGCTGGAGCGGCGCGACGCCATCATCGTCACCACCGTCTCGTGCATCTATGGCCTGGGCAGCCCCGAGACCTACCTGAAAATGGTCCTGCACGTGGACCGTGGCGACAAGCTCGACCAGCGCGCGCTGCTGCGCCGCTTGGCGGACTTGCAGTACACCCGCAATGAAATGGACTTTGCCCGTGCCACCTTCCGCGTGCGGGGCGATGTGATCGACATTTTCCCGGCGGAATCGGACCTGGAGGCCATCCGCATCGAGCTGTTCGATGATGAGGTGGAGAACATCGCCGCCTTCGACCCGCTGACCGGCGAGGTTTTCCGCAAGCTGCCGCGTTTCACCTTCTATCCCAAGAGCCACTATGTCACCCCGCGTGAAACGCTGCTGGAAGCAGTGGAGGGCATCAAGGAAGAACTGAAGGAGCGCCTGGAATACCTGCACAAGGCCAACAAGCTGGTCGAGGCGCAGCGCCTGGAGCAACGCACCCGCTTCGACCTGGAGATGATCCTCGAGCTTGGCTACTGCAATGGCATCGAAAACTACTCGCGCTATCTGTCCGGGCGCCCGGCCGGGGCGCCGCCGCCTACCCTGTACGACTACCTGCCGCCCGATGCGCTGCTGGTGATCGACGAATCCCACGTCAGCGTTCCGCAGGTCGGCGCCATGTACAAGGGCGACCGCTCACGCAAGGAAACCCTGGTCGAGTATGGCTTTCGCATGCCTTCGGCACTGGACAACCGGCCGATGCGTTTCGACGAGTGGGAGGATGTCAGCCCGCAGACCATTTTCGTTTCAGCGACCCCTGGCCCCTACGAAGCAGAGCATGCCGGGCGCGTGGTGGAGCAGGTGGTGCGCCCGACCGGCCTGGTCGACCCGCAGGTCGAAATACGCCCGGCGCTGACTCAGGTCGATGACTTGTTGTCCGAGATCCGCAAGCGTGTCGCGGCAGGCGAGCGTGTGCTGGCGACAACCCTGACCAAGCGCATGGCCGAAGACCTTAGCGACTACCTGGCCGATCACGACGTGCGGGTGCGCTATCTGCACTCGGACATTGACACTGTAGAGCGAGTGGAGATTATCCGTGACCTGCGCCTGGGCACCTTCGACGTGCTGGTAGGTATCAACCTGCTGCGCGAAGGCTTGGACATGCCCGAGGTCTCACTGGTGGCGATCCTCGATGCGGACAAGGAAGGCTTCCTGCGTTCCGAGCGCTCACTGATTCAGACCATTGGCCGTGCTGCGCGTAACCTCAATGGCCGGGCCATCCTCTACGCCGACAATGTGACGGGCTCGATGCAGCGAGCGATCGATGAAACCGAGCGCCGCCGCGAGAAGCAGATCGCGTTCAACGAGGCCAACGGTATCGTGCCCAAGGGCGTGGTCAAGGACATCACCGACATCCTGGAAGGTGCCACGGTACCTGGCGCGCGCAGCAAGAAGCGCAAGGGCATGGCCAAGGCGGCGGAGGAGAGCGCCCGTTACGAGGCCGAACTGCGTACGCCGGGCGAGATCACCAAGCGTATCAAGCAGTTGGAGGAGAAAATGATGCAGTTCGCTCGCGACCTAGAGTTCGAGGCTGCGGCGCAGTTGCGCGACGAGATCAGCCAGTTGCGCGAGCGGTTGATTACCAGCTGAAGTATGACGTGGGGGCGGCCTTGTGTCGCGAAAGAGCCGCCCCCACGGTGGCCGCGTAGCACCTTGAGTGTTTAATGTGCTTCCCCGGCTTTCAACCCTTCCGGCAACTTCCGGGTCAGCAACACCGCCACCATGCTTACCGCCAAGCCTATCCCGACAAAATGGAACGCATCGTTGTAAGCCATGATCATGGCCTGCTGGTGGGTAATCTCGCTCAGCTTGCCCAGCGCCGCGTTGTCATTGCCCAAGCGCTCCGCCAGTTGCGCCAGCCTTTCCGCTACCTGGGGGTTGCTCGGCACTACCGATTCGCGAAGGTAGTCGAAATACACCTTGGTCCGCGCATCCAGCAGGGTGGCCAGCAGGGCAATGCCGATGGCCCCGCCCAGGTTACGCAGGATATTGAACAAGCTCGACGCCGACCCTGCATCCTGCGGCTGGATATACGCTGTGGCGATCAGCGAAATGGTCACCATGATCATCGGTTGACCCAGGGCGCGGATGATCTGGATGTGGTTGAACTGCGGCCCGGCAAAGTCCGGGTTGAGCACCCCAGAGCCGAAACTGGCAGCCCCGAACAGGCAGAACCCCAACGCGCACAACACCTTGGGTGACACCACCTTCATCAGTTGCGGCACCAAGGGGATCAGGAACAGCTGCGGAATACCCATCCACATGATCACCTCGCCAATCTGCAAGGCGTTGTAGCCCTGCACCTGCGCCAGGTACAGCGGCAACAGGTAGATCGACCCGTACAGGCCCACACCCATGCCCAGGCTGGCGATGCTCGACAGGCCGAAGTTGCGGTTACCCAGAATGCGCAGGTTGATCAGCGGGTGCGGTTTGGAAAACTGCAAGATGACGAAGGTGATCAGGCTGACCAGGGCCACACTCCCCAGGCCGACGATGAGGTTCGACTCCAGCCAGTCCTTGCGGTGGCCTTCTTCCAGAAACACCTGCAGGCAGCCTAACCCCAGGCCCAGGGTGACGATGCCGGCGTAATCGGTGCTTTTCAGCAGTTCCCAGTGCGCTTCTTTCTTCTCCAGGCCATACATCAGGCCGGCAATCATCACCAGGCCTGGTGGGATGTTGATGTAGAAGATGTACTCCCAGCCCCAATTCTCGGTCAGCCAGCCGCCCAGGGTGGGGCCGATGGAGGGCGCGAAAGTGGCGGTCATGGCGAACATCGCCATGCCCTTGGCGCGGTGGTGCTCGGGCAGCTTGATCAGTGTCAGGGTAAATGCCAGCGGAATCAGCGCGCCGCCGGTGAAACCCTGCAAGGCGCGAAACAGGATCATGCTCTCCAGGTTCCAGGCCATCGAGCACAGCAGCGACGACAGCAGGAAGCCGCCCGATACCCACACGGCCAGGCGCCGCGCCGACAGCAGCTGTACCAGCCAGGCCGTCAGCGGGATCATGATGATTTCCGCCACCAGGTACGAAGTGGAAATCCATGAGCCTTCTTCCAGCGTCGCTGACAATGCGCCCTGAATGTCCTTCAACGAGGAGTTGGTGATCTGGATGTCCAGCACCGCCATGAAGGCACCGAGCATCACGCTCATCACTGCGATCCAGTCGCGCCGAGTCGGCTCCGCAGTGGGGCGGAGCAACGTATCACCGGCCATGTTGGCCTTCGTCTTCGCGGCGCAAGTCGACGGTGGCGGTGACCGACATGCCAGGGCGGATACGCCCGTGCAACGGGTTGTCGGCGCTGAAGGTGAGTTTTACCGGGATACGCTGCACCACCTTGGTGAAGTTGCCGGTGGCGTTGTCTGGCGGCAGCAGGCTGAACTGCGCGCCCGAGGCGGCGAACAGGCTGTCCACCCGCCCTTCGATGGGGGTGTCGGGGTAGCTGTCGAACAACAGCTCGGCACGCTGGCCAGGCTGCATGTGGCCAATCTGGGTTTCCTTGAAGTTGGCCTGCACCCAGATATCTTCGTCCGGCACGATCGACAGCAGGTAAGCGCCGGCCTGTACCACCTGGCCATTGCGCGCATTGCGCTGGCCGATGGTACCGCTGATGGGCGCGCGGATTTCGCAGCGGGTCAGGTTCAGCTCGGCCTGGGCCAGGTCGGCGCGGGCGTTGGCAATTTGCGCATCCAGGCGTTTCAGGTCGGCGTTCAGGGCGTTGACCTGCTGGCGCTGGCTCTGCAAGTCGGCCCGGGCCTTGTCGACCTGGGAGCCGGCAACATGGCTGTCCGCCGACAGGGTGGTGACCCGCTCTTCGGAGACATAACCCGGCTTGCGCAACTTCTCGGCGCGGCTCAGGTCCAGGCGTGAGCGGTCGAACGTGGCCTGGTTGGCCGCCACCTGAGCCTGGCCAGCGGCAATCAGGCTACCTTGTTGGGTCAGGCGGCTCTGTGCCTGCGCGTACTCGGCTTCGCGGGTGGCCAAGGCGGCGTGTGCGCGCTCGACAGCCAGTTCGAAGTCGGCGGCTTCCAGGCGCACCAGCAGGTCGCCCTTGTTGACGTGCTGGTTGTCCTCGACCGGCACAGTGTCGATACGTGCGCCAAGCTGGCTGGAGATACGGGTGATCTCGCCCTGCACATAGGCATTGTCGGTGCTCTCGTAGAAGCGGCCCTTGAAGTACCAGTGGGCCAGGAAGGCGAGGGCGATGATGGCCACCAGAGTAAAGAAGATCGCCAGGCGGCGTTTGAGTTGAGCAGGCATGGGGACTATCGTTCCAAAAATGTAAACAAATTTAACAGCGCCGCAGGGCCTGTCGACAAGTGACGTTCGCGCCATTGCTGGAGCCCGGTGCCTGCCTCCTGCTAACATCCCGCCTTTGTTTCATCTTTCGTTCGAGACTCTCCATGACCACCGTACGCACGCGTATCGCGCCATCGCCTACCGGCGACCCCCATGTCGGCACCGCCTACATCGCCTTGTTCAACTACTGCTTTGCCAAGCAGCACGGCGGTGAGTTCATCCTGCGCATCGAAGACACCGACCAGCTGCGCTCCACGCGCGAGTCGGAGCAGCAAATCTTCGACGCCTTGCGTTGGCTCGGCATCGAATGGAACGAAGGTCCGGACGTGGGCGGCCCGCATGGCCCATACCGGCAGAGCGAGCGTGGCGATATCTACGCCAAATACGCCAAGGAACTGGTTGACGCCGGCCACGCCTTCTACTGCTTCTGCACCGCCGAAGAGCTGGAGCAGATGCGCGCCGAGCAGCAAGCTCGCGGCGAAACCCCACGCTATGACGGCCGCGCGCTGCTGTTGAGCGCCGAAGAAGTGCAGCGCCGCCTGGATGCTGGCGAGCCGCACGTGATCCGTATGAAGGTCCCGAGCGAAGGTATCTGCGTGGTGCCGGACATGCTGCGCGGCGATGTCGAAATCCCGTGGGACCGCATGGACATGCAGGTGCTGATGAAGAACGACGGCCTGCCGACGTACTTCCTGGCCAACGTGGTCGACGACCACCTGATGGGCATCACCCACGTGCTGCGTGGGGAAGAGTGGCTGCCGTCGGCACCCAAGCTGATCAAATTGTACGAGTACTTCGGCTGGGAGCAGCCCAAGCTGTGCTACATGCCGCTGCTGCGCAACCCGGACAAGTCCAAGCTGTCCAAGCGCAAGAACCCGACCTCGGTCACCTTCTACGAGCGCATGGGCTTCATGCCGGAAGCGATGCTCAACTACCTGGGCCGCATGGGCTGGTCGATGCCTGACGAGCGCGAGAAATTCTCGCTGGCCGAGATGGTCGAACATTTCGACCTGTCGCGTATCTCGCTGGGCGGCCCGATCTTCGACATCGAGAAGCTGTCCTGGCTCAATGGTCAGTGGCTGCGCGAGTTGCCGGTCGAAGAGTTTGCCACTCGTCTGCAGAAGTGGGCGTTCAACAGCGACTACATGATGAAGATCGCCCCGCATGTGCAGGGCCGGGTCGAGACTTTCAGCCAGGTTGCCCCGCTGGGCGGGTTCTTCTTCGAAGGTGCGCTGAAGCTGGATGCCAAGCTGTTCGAAAGCAAGAAACTGTCGGCCGACCAGGTGCGCCAGGTGATCCAGCTGATCCTGTGGAAGCTCGAAAGCCTGCGCCAGTGGGAAAAAGAGCGCATCACCGGTTGCATCCAGGCCGTGGTCGAGGCGTTGGAGTTGAAGCTGCGTGATGCCATGCCGCTGATGTTCGCCGCCATCACCGGCCAGGCCAGCTCGGTTTCGGTATTGGACGCCATGGAAATCCTCGGCCCCGACCTGACCCGCTACCGCCTGCGCCAGGCCCTGGACCTGCTGGGCGGTGTGTCTAAGAAAGAAAACAAAGAGTGGGAAAAGCTGCTGGCTTCCATCGCCTGATTCAGCTTTACCCCTAACCTGTAGGAGCGGGCTTGCCCGCGAATGCGATGGTAAATTCAACACCGCATTCGCGGGCAAGCCCGCTCCTGCAGGTTCAACTAAACCTCCAAGAACTGGGGCAGGGCGGTAAGTGATTGTTATCTGTGAAAATTTTTTTGAATATTTTGAAAAATTAGTTTGACAGCTTTGCAATCCGATCTTAATATGCGCCCCGTCCACAGCGATGAACGAAAACGAAACGCCAGGCACCCAGCCAGCGCTTCGGTTCAACGCGACATTGTGGGGCTATAGCTCAGCTGGGAGAGCGCCTGCATGGCATGCAGGAGGTCAGCGGTTCGATCCCGCTTAGCTCCACCAAATTCCGCTTAGCAGCCAAGGCTGATAAGCAAGACCGGGTCCAGCAACCGGGTCTTGAAGGTAAGAAGGTTCGTCCCCTTCGTCTAGTGGCCTAGGACACCGCCCTTTCACGGCGGTAACAGGGGTTCGAGTCCCCTAGGGGACGCCAGTTTTACACAAGCGATGTTTCACGATTTCGCTGGGCCGCGAGGCTATAAATCTGGGGCTATAGCTCAGCTGGGAGAGCGCCTGCATGGCATGCAGGAGGTCAGCGGTTCGATCCCGCTTAGCTCCACCAATTTTGCCGCGGTTCGCTTTGGCGGGCCGGCACGAAGGTTACGTCCCCTTCGTCTAGTGGCCTAGGACACCGCCCTTTCACGGCGGTAACAGGGGTTCGAGTCCCCTAGGGGACGCCACTTTTTCCTGCGTTTTGCAGGGCTTAAAAAGGCTCGTCGATTATTGATGAGCCTTTTGTTTCGGGGCTATAGCTCAGCTGGGAGAGCGCCTGCATGGCATGCAGGAGGTCAGCGGTTCGATCCCGCTTAGCTCCACCATTTCTGCCAGGGTTCACGCAAGTGGACCTTCGCGAAGGTTACGTCCCCTTCGTCTAGTGGCCTAGGACACCGCCCTTTCACGGCGGTAACAGGGGTTCGAGTCCCCTAGGGGACGCCACATTTACCCGCGTTTTGCGGGACTTTAAAGGCTCATTCGCTTATTGAATGGGCCTTTTGTTTTTCTCCCCTCTCCAAAAAACCACTACCGACCGACGGTTGAATATTTTGCTTGCCAAAAAATATGATGAGAATAATATTTCGATCATCATATTTTGCATGGTGAGTGCCCTGATGAGCGACAAGAAGAGCAGAACCCGTGAACGCATTCTGGAAGCTGCGCGCAGTGCGCTGATCCAGCATGGCCCGGCGGAGCCCAGCGTCAGTCAGGTGATGGGCGCGGCAGGCCTGACCGTCGGCGGCTTCTATGCCCACTTCGACAGCAAAGACGAGCTGATGCTCGAAGCATTCCGCCAGCTGTTGGGCGAGCGCCGCGCCTTGCTCGCCCAGATCGACCCCAATCTCGATGGTGCCGGGCGGCGTGCGCTGGCAGGGGCCTTCTACCTGTCGCGCAAGCACCGGGACGCCGAAGTGCACGCGTGCCCGTTGCCTAACTCGCTGGGCGAAATGCAGCGCCTGCCGGAGGTTTTCCGTGAGGTGCTGGCCGAGCACATCGAATTGATGACCGCCGCAATGGTTGACCGCCCTGAGGATGCCGACAAGGCGCTGGCCGACCTGGCGCTGATGGTCGGTGGCCTGGCGCTGGCGCGGGCCTTGGGTGCCAGTGACCTGTCTGACCGTATTCTGCGCGCCGCCAAATCGGCGGTGCTTTAACCCTGGAGCATGGCGATGACCACCCTGAGCTGGATTCGTGGTGTCAATGGCACCCTGGGCCGCCTGGCCCCTGAGCATGTCGCGGGCAAGATGCGTCGTGCCTTCATGACCCCGCGCAACCTGCCGCCGCGGGACTGGGAGCTGCCCATGCTGTCCAGCGCCGAGCGCATTACCCTGCGCTTCGGGCTGTCGGCCTTGCGTTGGGGCCAGGGGCCGACCGTGCTGCTGATGCATGGCTGGGAAGGGCGCCCGACCCAGTTTGCCGCCTTGATCGAAACCCTGGTCCAGGCCGGGCACACGGTAGTGTCGCTGGAGGGGCCGGGGCATGGGCGTTCGCCTGGCGAGCAGGCCAATGTGGTGCTGTTTGCCCGAGCGCTGCTTGAGGCTGCCGCCGAGTTACCGCCACTGCGTGCGGTCATTGGCCATTCCATGGGGGGGGCCAGTGTGTTGCTGGCCCTGCAGATGGGGTTGCGCACAGAATCGGCGGTAAGCATTGCGGCCCCGGCGCGGCTGCTAGGCGTGTTGCGAGGTTTTGCCCATCATCTGGGGTTGCCGGCGCGGGCACGGGCGGCGTTCATTCGCCAGATTGAGCGGGATGTGGGCATGCAGATCGCGCGGCTGGATGTGACCGGTTACCAGCTGGAATTGCCGGGGTTGGTGGTGCATGCCGCCGATGATGCCTTGGTGGCTCCCGATGAAGCCCATGTAATCCATAAGGCCTGGTTCGATAGCCGCCTGATGCTGCTGGAAGAGGGCGGCCACCAGCGGGTGCTGGCTGACCCGCGTCTGGGTGAAGCCGTGCTCGAATTGCTGGCCCGCGCAGCCGCACCGGCGCGGCAAAGCGCCTGATTGGCAGGCTGCCCCTGTCGTTGCAGGAGTGGCCGTGTCAGGGCGGTAGGGCTGGACATTCTTCTGCAGGTCGCTGCTAAATTCACTTTTTGCGCCAAGGAAGCGAACATGAGCTGGGACCTGGCAACACCCTTCGTCATCGACCTGCGCGTCGGCAGCGAGGATATCGACGGCCTCGGCCACGCCAACAATGCAGTCTATGTCACCTGGCTGGAGCGCTGCGCGTGGCGCCACTCCCAGCGCCTGGGCCTGGACCTGGCCGAGTATCGGCGCCTGGACCGGGCGATGGCCGTGGTGCGTCACGAAATTGATTATCTGGCTGCCGCCTACGAGGACGACGAGCTGCAACTGGCCACCTGGATCATCGATTGGGACCAGCGGCTGCGCATGACCCGGCGCTTCCAGCTCAAGCGCCCACGTGACGGTGTAACCCTGCTGCGCGCGCAAACCACCTTTGCCTGCATCGAGTTGTCCAGCGGTAAACCCAAGCGTATGCCGGCGGAATTCATCGAGGGTTACGGTCCGGCGCTGATCGGCGCCTGAATCGCCGGCAATTTTTGTTAGACTGCCGGCTTTTTACCCCGAGACCCCAACATGCAAATTGCCCTGGCCCCCATGGAGGGGCTGGTCGACAACATCCTGCGCGACGTGCTGACGCGCGTGGGCGGTATCGACTGGTGCGTCACCGAGTTCATTCGCGTGTGCGACCGCCTGCTGCCGCCTTCTTCGTTCGACAAGCTGGCGCCCGAATTACGCCAGGGCGCGCGCACGGCTGCCGGGGTGCCCATGCGCGTGCAGTTGCTGGGTTCGGACCCGGTGTGCCTGGCGGAGAACGCCGCGCTGGCTTGTGAATTGGGGGCGCCGGTGATCGACCTGAACTTCGGTTGCCCGGCCAAGACCGTGAACAAGTCACGCGGTGGTGCCGTGCTGCTCAAGGAGCCGGAGTTGCTGCATGCCATCGTGCGTGAAGTACGCCGTGCGGTTCCGGCGAATATCCCGGTCACGTCGAAGATGCGGCTGGGCTTCGACAGCCCTGATGGGGCGCTGGAGTGCGCCACGGCGCTGGCCGAAGGCGGTTCTGCGCACCTGGTGGTGCACGCACGGACCAAGGTCGAGGGCTACAAGCCACCCGCGCATTGGGAGTGGGTGGCGCGGGTACAGGATGTGGTCAAGGTGCCGGTGTTCGCCAATGGCGAGATCTGGACCGTCGACGACTGGCGGCGTTGCCGTGAAGTCAGTGGGGCCGAAGATATCATGCTGGGCCGTGGGCTGGTGTCGCGCCCAGACCTGGGCCTGCAGATAGCCGCCGCGCGTGAGGGGCGCGACTATCAGCCGATGAGCTGGGATGACCTGCTGCCGTTGTTGCGCGAGTTCTGGCGCCAGGCCCAGAACAAGTTGTCGCCGCGCTATGCGCCAGGGCGGATGAAGCAGTGGCTGGCGATGTTGACCCGCAGTTACCCCGAAGCGGTGGTGTTGTTTGCCGAGTTGCGTCGGGAGGATGATTGCGCGCGGATCAGCCGTTTGCTTGGGGTTGAGCCTCAAGCTCTGGAAGCATGTGTTGCCTGAGTCGGCTGCTTCGCGGGGTTACCGACGAAGCAGCCACCAGATCCCGTGCAAGAAATCAGATTTTTTCTGCTTGCCCCTTGAAAGCATTTCCCTCGGCCATATCTCTTGAGTACGCGATGCCGAAGTCGGGTCGCGTAATGACTTACTTGCTGATTCTCAGGAGTTTATGACCATGACCACCGCTTTCTCTCTCGCTCCACTGTTCCGCCATTCCGTTGGTTTCGACCGTTTCAACGACCTGTTCGAGTCCGCGGCGCGTAATGAGGCCGGTAGCAGCTACCCGCCCTACAACGTGGAAAAGCATGGTGATGACCACTACCGCATCGTGGTTGCCGCAGCCGGATTCCAGGAGCAGGACCTCGACCTGCAGGTTGAAAAAGGTGTCCTGACCGTAACCGGTGGCAAGCGCGAAAATGGCGCCACTGAGGTGACCTACCTGCACCAAGGTATCGCGCAACGCGCCTTCAAGCTGTCGTTCCGCCTGGCCGACCATATCG
>NZ_BCBQ01000115.1:0-17020 GCF_001320885.1 Pseudomonas sp. NBRC 111140 | reverse complement strand
GTAGCCTGAAAAGCCACGTCTCATAGGGATTACCCCACCCCCCTCTAGGCCAAGGTCAGCTCCCACAATTCGAGCCAGAACACTAGAATAGCTCCACGCACCTATTCAGAAGCGCTATATGCCCAACTCTGTCGAACCTGAAACCTTGGCCCAATTGCCGTTGGACGAGCTTGTCGCCTGCCACGAATGCGACCTGCTGCTGCGCAAGCCCGTGCTCCAGCACGGTGAGAAAGCCCAATGCCCACGTTGCGGTTACGAGCTTTATGCTCATCGGCACAACGTGGTCAACCGTAGCCTGGCGTTGGTACTGACCGCGCTGTTGCTGTTCGTGCCTGCCAATTTTCTACCGATCATGCAGTTGCACCTGCTTGGCCAGACCTCGGACGATACTGTCTGGAGCGGCGTACTGGGCCTGTACAATTCGCAGATGCGTGGTGTAGCGGTAGTCGTCTTCCTGTGCAGCATGGCCATCCCCTTTGCAAAACTGCTCTGCCAACTGGCGGTACTGCTGAGTATCCGCTTGAACGTGGGGCGTAACTTCGGCCTGTTGTTCTACCGCATCTATCACCACCTGCGTGACTGGGGCATGCTCGAGGTCTATTTCATGGGGGTGTTGGTGGCTATCGTCAAGCTGGTGGACCTGGCCGAGTTGACCGTGGGCCTGGGGCTGTTCTGTTTCATCAGCCTGTTGTTGATCCAGGTATGGCTTGAGGTGGTGATGTCACCGCACCAGATTTGGAGTGCACTTTCGGGGGAGGACCTGCATGCGGGCGATTGATGCAGGCATTCTTGTCTGCAATGAATGTCATGAACTGAACAAGCAAGTGCAAGACAGCACGTCGCAGACCTGTACACGCTGCGGCGCCATTGTCCATGCTCGCCGCCCAAACAGTATCGTGCGTACCTGGGCGCTGCTGATTGCCGCGTCGATCTTGTACATCCCGGCCAACCTGCTGCCGATCATGACTGTGAGTACACTCGGTCAGGGCAGCCCCGACACGATCATGTCCGGCGTCATTACCCTGCTCAAGCACGGCATGGTGCCCATTGCTGCGGTGGTGTTCATCGCCAGTATCCTGGTGCCCACGTTCAAGCTGGTGGGCATTGGCCTGCTGCTGTACTCCGTTCAGCGTCACCAGCCGCTTTCGGCGCGGCAACGGATATTGATGTACCGCTTCATCGAATTCATTGGGCGCTGGTCCATGCTCGATATCTTCGTCATCGCCATCCTGGTGGCCGTGGTGAATTTCGGCCGAATAGCCAGTGTCGAAGCCAACCTGGGCGCTGTCGCCTTCGCAACTGTGGTGATCCTGACAATGCTTGCCGCTTTAACTTTCGATCCCCGACTGATTTGGGATAACACGGAGTCGGATGACGACCATGAGTGACCTGCCAACGGCTAAAACCCGCCCAGCCTCTAACTGGTCGGCCATCTGGATCTTGCCTTTGATCGCCTTGATGATCGGTGGCTGGCTCGCGTGGCAGGCCTACAGCTCGGCCGGCGTAGAAATTGAAGTCCGCTTCGAGTCGGGTGAAGGTATCGTCGCCAACAAGACCGAAGTCATCTACAAGGGCATGCCGGTAGGCAAGGTGAAGAACCTGGTGCTCGATGCCGAGGGTGACAACCAGGGGGTGATCGCTACCATCGAGATGAACAAGGCTGCGGAGCCTCACCTGACCAAGGGCACACGCTTCTGGCTGGTTAAGCCCAGTGTCAGCCTGGCGGGTATTACCGGCCTTGAGACACTGGTGTCGGGTAACTACATCGCCGTCAGTCCGGGCGAGGGGGAGCGTACCAAGCGCTTTACCGCGTTGAAGGTGGCACCGCCGCTCTCGGATACGGAACCTGGCCTGCATCTGACCCTCAAGGCCGACAGGTTGGGTTCGCTCAACCGTGACAGCCCGGTGTTCTACAAGCAGATTCAGGTGGGTCGGGTGAAAAGCTACCGACTTTCCGAGGACCAGAGCACCGTCGAGGTCAAAGTCTTCATCGAGCCCGCCTACGCCAGCCTGGTGCGTAAGCACACGCGTTTCTGGAATGCCAGCGGCGTCAGCATCGATGCTTCGCTGTCAGGTGTGAAGGTGCGCAGCGAGTCGCTGTCGAGCATCGTGGCTGGTGGTATCGCCTTCGCCACGCCGGAATACCGCAAGGACAGCCCGCCCACCGACCCGAGCCTGCCATTCCGCCTGTATGAGGACTTTGATGCAGCCCAGGCCGGTATTCGGGTCAAAGTGAAACTGAGCGATTATGAAGGCCTGCAGGCGGGTCGCACGCCGGTTATGTACAAGGGTATTCAGGTGGGCTCGCTGAAGGCCCTGAAGATGGAAGACAACCTGTCCAGCGCGTCGGCCGAGTTGACACTGGACCCGCTGACCGAAGACTACCTGGTGGACGGGACTCAGTTCTGGGTAGTTAAACCGTCCATTTCCCTGGCGGGTATCACTGGCCTGGAAGCGCTGGTCAAAGGTAACTACATCGCCATTCGCCCCGGTGAGAAGGGCGCACGGCCAGAGCGTGAGTTCGAGGCCCGTGCCAAGGCGCCGCCACTCGATCTCAAGGCGCCGGGCCTGCACATGGTGTTGTTCGCCGACACCTTGGGTTCGCTGGAAGTCGGCAGCCCGGTTATGTACCGCCAGGTGAAGGTGGGTAGCGTCCAAAGCTACCAGTTCGCTCGCAACAGCAACCGCATCCTGATCGGTGTACATATCGAGAAGGAGTACGAAAAACTGGTCAATGGTTCGTCGCGCTTCTGGAACGTCAGTGGTATCACCCTGACCGGCGGCCTTTCTGGCATCAAGATCAAGAGTGAATCACTGCAAACATTGATGGCCGGTGGTATCGCCTTCGACACGCCGCGGCCCGATGTGGCGCTGAAACGGCACATTCCGCGCTTCCGCCTGCATGACAGCCAAGAAGCGGTAAACCGTGCCGGCACGTTGATCACCATCCGTGTCGACCGTGCAGATGGCCTGAAGCCGGGTACGGCGATCCGCTTCCGTGGCCTGGATGTGGGCAGTATCGAAAGCGTCGACCTCACCGATGACTTGCAGGCCGTGCTGCTGCGGGCGCGCATTACCGAAGCGGCGGACCGTATCGCCCGCGCCGGTACGCAGTTCTGGGTGGTCAAGCCAGCATTAGGCCTGGTGCGCACCGAGAACCTCGACACCCTGATTGGCGGCCAGTACCTGGAAGTGCAGCCGGCAGCCAAGGACCGTGGTCCGCAGCGTGATTTCATTGCCTTGGCCGATGCTCCACAGGTGGCGGGGCCAGAGGTCGGTCTGCCGTTGACACTCAGTGCGCCACGCCGTGGCTCGATCAAACCGGGTGTGCCGGTGACCTACCGTGAGGTTGCGGTGGGCAAGGTGACAGGCTTCGAGCTGGGCCAGAGCGCTGACCGTGTGCTGATCCATATCCTCATCGAGCCGCGCTATGCCGCCTTGGTACGCAGCGGTAGCCGTTTCTGGAACAGCAGTGGCTTCGGTTTCGATTGGGGGCTGTTCAAGGGCGCTACGGTGCGCACCGAGTCGGTGCAGACCCTGATCGATGGCGGTATCGCTTTTGCAACGCCAGATGGCGAGCAGATGGGCAACCCAGCACGACCGCAGCAGACATTCGCCTTGTTCGACAAGGCGGAGGATGAATGGATGCAGTGGGCGCCGAAGATCCAAATCGCCAAGTGAGAGTGTCTGCAGGGGCGGGTTTGCCCGCTCCTGCACGTGTCAATTGATGATGAATTGTGTCAATTGACCATAAATATTGGGACCGAAGGATTTCAATAAATTGCAGGCAACAAAAAACCGACCCTAGGGTCGGTTTTTCGACTAGCGCGTCGCTTAGGCAGCTGCAGCTTCTTTCAGCGCCTTGATGTGGCCATTCAGACGGCCTTTGTGACGAGCAGCCTTGTTCTTGTGGATGATACCTTTGTCGGCCATACGGTCGATTACAGGTACAGCCAGAACGTAAGCGGCTTGCGCTTTTTCGGCGTCTTTTGCGTCAATGGCTTTAACTACATTCTTGATGTAGGTGCGGACCATGGAACGCAGGCTGGCGTTGTGGCTGCGACGCTTCTCAGCCTGTTTTGCACGTTTCTTGGCGGAAGGTGTGTTGGCCACCGTCGAGCTCCTCGAAAGACTTTAGGTAAATAGCAAACAAAATAGGCCGCGAATCATGCCGATCAGTAGATCGATTGTCAAGGCCACCTGCAAGGTTCCGCCGAGCGGTGCGCCAACAAGCGGGAAAGATTCCTTTCTGCTGCGCGACCTGTACACTCGGGAATTTTTGGCTCCCCTGCGAAGGCGCGGGAGTATCGCACATTCGGACGCTGTCTGGCAGCGTCCTCTGTCATTGGCGTGAATCTTTTCGATGAACCTGCTCAAATCCCTGGCTGCAGTAAGCTCGATCACCATGATTTCGCGGGTGCTGGGCTTCGTCCGCGACACCATCCTGGCGCGCATCTTCGGTGCCGGTGTCGCCACCGACGCCTTCTTCATCGCGTTCAAGTTGCCCAACCTGTTGCGGCGGATCTTCGCTGAAGGTGCATTCTCCCAGGCCTTCGTGCCGATCCTGGCCGAATACAAGACCCAGCAGGGCGAGGAGGCGACACGCACCTTCATTGCCTACGTCAGCGGCCTGCTGACCCTGGTCCTGGCCCTGGTGACCGCCATCGGTATCCTGGCGGCGCCCTGGGTGGTGTGGGCGACGGCCCCGGGTTTTGTTGACAGCGCCGAAAAATACGAGCTGACCACCGCCCTGTTGCGAGTGACCTTTCCTTATATATTGCTGATCTCGCTGTCTTCCCTGGCCGGTGCGATCCTCAATACCTGGAACCGTTTCTCGGTACCGGCCTTCACCCCGACCTTGCTGAACGTGGCGATGATCGCCTTCGCCGTGCTGCTGACACCGTACTTCGACCCGCCGATCATGGCCTTGGCCTGGGGCGTGCTGGCCGGTGGCCTGGCGCAGTTGCTGTACCAGCTGCCGGCACTGAAGAAGATCGGCATGCTCGTGCTGCCGCGCCTGAACTTAAAGGACGCCGGTGTGTGGCGGGTACTGAAGCAGATGCTGCCGGCGATTCTCGGGGTGTCGGTGAGCCAGATCTCGTTGATCATCAACACCATCTTCGCTTCCTTCCTGGTGGCCGGCTCGGTGTCGTGGATGTACTACGCCGACCGCCTCATGGAGTTGCCTTCGGGTGTGCTGGGCGTGGCATTGGGCACGATCCTGCTGCCGACCCTGGCCAAGACCTACGCCAACAAGGACCGCGAGGAGTACTCGCGGATTCTCGACTGGGGCCTGCGCCTGTGCTTCCTGCTGGTGCTGCCCTGCACCCTGGCGCTGGCCATTCTTGCCGAGCCACTGACCGTTGCGTTGTTTCAATACGGCAAATTCAGTGCGTTCGATGCGGCCATGACCCAGCGGGCGCTGATGGCCTATTCCGTGGGCTTGCTGGCGATCATTCTGGTCAAGGTACTGGCACCCGGCTTCTATGCGCAGCAGAATATCCGCACGCCGGTGAAAATCGCGATCTTCACGCTGGTTTGCACTCAGCTGTTCAACCTTGCCCTGGTCGGGCCGCTCGCACATGCCGGCCTGGCATTGGCGATCAGCCTCGGTGCCTGCCTGAATGCCGGCTTGCTGTTCTGGAAGCTGCGCAGTCAGCAGTTGTTCGAACCTCAGCCAGGCTGGGCAATGTTCCTGCTCAAGCTTGTTTTGGCAGTGGCACTCATGTCGGCGGTACTGTTGGCGGGCATGCACTATATGCCGGCCTGGGAGCAGGGCATCATGCTCGAGCGCTTCCTGCGCCTGGGGGCGTTGATCCTGGCGGGCGTCGTGACGTATTTCGGCTGCCTGTACCTGTGCGGCTTCCGGCCTCGGCATTTCGCCCGCAAGGCCTTGCACTAAGGCTTGGGGCGGGTCAAACGTCGGTTTTTCGCATTCCACGCCGCCCTTGGGCGCTGCTGCCTGTCACCAGCGCCCGGGTGTGGTTATAATCGGCCACTTTATGAGCAAGAAGCGCGTTATGCAGCTGGTTCGAGGTCTTCACAACCTGCGCCCCGAGCACCGGGGCTGTGTCGCCACCATTGGCAACTTCGACGGGGTTCACCGCGGCCACCAGGCAATCCTGGCGCGTCTGCGCGAGCGCGGCCAGGCCTTGGGCCTGCCGACCTGCGTGGTGATCTTCGAACCGCAACCACGCGAGTACTTCGCCCCTGAAACCGCGCCGGCGCGCCTGGCCCGCCTGCGCGACAAGGTCGAGCTGCTGGCCGCCGAGGGCATTGACCGGGTTTTGTGCCTGGCGTTCAATCAGCGCCTGAGCAAGCTCAGCGCCGATGCCTTCGTCAAGGCCATCCTGGTCGACGGCTTGGGTGTGCGTCATCTCGAAGTGGGCGATGACTTCCGCTTTGGCTGCGACCGTGCTGGCGATTTCTCCTTCCTGATCGAGGCCGGCAAGCAGTACGGCTTTACCGTCGAGGCCGCCAACACGGTAATCCAGGACGGCCTGCGGGTCAGCAGCACCGAAGTGCGCAAGGCCCTGTCCGAGGGCAACTTCGAACTGGCCGAGCACCTGCTGGGTCGCCCGTACAGCATCACTGGCCGCGTACTGCATGGCCAGAAGCTGGCCCGCCAGCTCGGCACACCTACCGCCAATATCCAGCTCAAGCGCCGCCGCGTGCCGCTGTCCGGGGTCTACCTGGCCAGCATCGAAATCGACGGCAAGGCCTGGCCGGGTGTCGGCAATATTGGCGTGCGTCCCACCGTTGCCGGTGATGGGCGCCCGCACCTGGAAATTCATCTACTGGATTATGCCGGTGACCTGTATGGCCGGCGCCTGACGGTGGAGTTCCACCACAAGCTGCGTGAAGAGCAGCGATTCGCCTCCCTGGAGGCGCTGAAGTCGGCGATCGATGCGGATATCGCCGCCGCACGTGCACATTGGCACGCTCAACCGCTAACGAAGAGCCTGAAATGACCGACTACAAAGCCACGCTTAACCTTCCGGACACCGCCTTCCCCATGAAGGCCGGCCTGCCTCAGCGCGAACCGCAGATCCTGCAGCGCTGGGACAGCATTGGCCTGTACCAGAAGCTGCGCGAAATTGGCAAGGATCGTCCCAAGTTCGTCCTGCACGACGGCCCGCCCTATGCCAACGGCAAGATTCACATCGGTCATGCGCTGAACAAGATCCTCAAGGACATGATCGTCCGCTCCAAGACCCTGGCCGGCTTCGATGCGCCGTATGTACCGGGCTGGGACTGCCATGGCCTGCCGATCGAGCACAAGGTCGAGGTTACCCACGGCAAGCACCTGTCCGCCGACCGCACCCGCGAGCTGTGCCGCGAATACGCCGCCGAGCAGATCGAAGGGCAGAAGACCGAGTTCATTCGCCTGGGCGTGCTGGGTGACTGGGACAACCCGTACAAGACCATGAACTTCGCCAACGAGGCCGGTGAAATCCGCGCCCTGGCCGAGATGGTCAAGCAAGGCTTCGTGTTCAAGGGCCTCAAGCCTGTGAACTGGTGCTTCGATTGCGGTTCGGCCCTGGCTGAAGCGGAAGTCGAGTACGCCGACAAGAAATCCCAGACCATCGACGTGGCCTTCCCGGTTGCCGATGAAACCAAGCTGGCCGCTGCTTTCGGCCTGGCGTCGCTGGCCAAACCGGCCGCCATCGTGATCTGGACCACCACCCCGTGGACCATCCCGGCCAACCAGGCGCTGAACATCCACCCGGAGTTCAAGTACGCCCTGGTCGACACCGGCGAGCGCCTGCTGGTACTGGCTGAAGAGCTGGTCGAGTCGTGCCTCAAGCGCTACAACCTGGAAGGCTCGATCATTGCCACCGCCCAAGGTTCGGCGCTGGAGCTGATCAACTTCCGTCACCCGTTCTATGATCGCCTGTCGCCAATCTACCTGGCCGACTACGTCGAGCTGGGCGCGGGTACCGGCGTGGTGCATTCGGCACCTGCCTACGGTGAAGACGACTTCGTTACCTGCAAGCGCTACGGCATGGTCAACGACGACATCCTCACCCCGGTGCAGAGCAACGGTGTATATGTCGAGTCGCTGCCATTCTTCGGCGGCCAGTTCATCTGGAAGGCCAACCCGGCCATCGTCGAGAAGCTGAGCGAAGTCGGTGCGCTGATGCACACCGAAACCATCAGCCACAGCTACATGCACTGCTGGCGCCACAAGACCCCGCTGATCTACCGTGCTACTGCGCAGTGGTTCGTGGGCATGGACAAGCAGCCAACCACCGGCGAGCCGCTGCGTGAGCGCGCGCTGAAAGCCATCGAAGACACCAAGTTCGTGCCGGCCTGGGGCCAGGCGCGCTTGCATTCGATGATCGCCAACCGCCCGGACTGGTGCATTTCGCGTCAGCGCAACTGGGGCGTGCCAATCCCGTTCTTCCTGCACAAGCAGACCGGCGAACTGCACCCGCGCACTGTCGAGCTGATGGAGCAAGTGGCCAAACGCGTCGAGCAGGAGGGCATCGAGGCTTGGTTCAAGCTGGACGCCGCCGAGCTGCTGGGCGTTGAAGCCGACCAGTACGACAAGATCACCGACACCCTCGACGTGTGGTTCGACTCGGGTACCACCCATTGGCACGTGCTGCGTGGCTCGCACGACATCGGCCACACCACCGGCCCGGTCGCCGACCTGTACCTGGAAGGCTCTGACCAGCACCGTGGCTGGTTCCACTCGTCGTTGCTGACCGGTTGCGCCATCGACAACCACGCGCCATACCGCGAGCTGCTGACCCATGGCTTCACCGTGGACGAAAACGGCCGCAAGATGTCCAAATCGCTGGGCAACACCATCGAGCCGGAGAAGGTCAACAACACCTTGGGTGCCGACATCCTGCGCCTGTGGGTTTCGGCCACCGACTACTCCGGTGAAATGGCGGTTTCCGAGCAGATCCTGCAGCGCAGCGCCGACGCCTATCGCCGTATTCGCAATACCGCGCGCTTCTTGCTGTCCAACCTGTCCGGCTTCGACCCGGCCCGCGACCTGCTGGCCCCGGAAGACATGCTGGCACTGGACCGCTGGGCCGTGGACCGCACCCTGCTGCTGCAGCGCGAGCTGGAAGAGCACTACAGCGAGTACCGTTTCTGGAACGTCTACTCCAAGGTGCACAACTTCTGCGTTCAGGAACTGGGCGGCTTCTACCTCGACATCATCAAGGACCGCCAGTACACCACTGGTGCCAACAGTGTCGCCCGCCGCTCCTGCCAGACCGCGCTATACCACATCAGCGAGGCGCTGGTGCGCTGGATCGCGCCAATCCTGGCGTTCACCGCCGACGAAATCTGGCAGTACCTGCCGGGCGAGCGCAACGAGTCGGTAATGCTCAACGGCTGGTACCAGGGCCTGAGCGAGCTGCCGGAAGGCACCGAGCTGGACCGCGCCTACTGGGACCGCGTGATGGCGGTGAAGGCCTCGGTGAACAAAGAGCTGGAGAACCAGCGTACCGCCAAGGTGATCGGTGGCAACCTGCAGGCCGAAGTGACCCT
The DNA here is from genome assembly GCF_001320885.1 of Pseudomonas sp. NBRC 111140. Lineage (NCBI taxonomy): Bacteria > Pseudomonadati > Pseudomonadota > Gammaproteobacteria > Pseudomonadales > Pseudomonadaceae > Pseudomonas > Pseudomonas sp. NBRC 111140. Next base: position 7,510 of record NZ_BCBQ01000115.1, on the reverse strand, counting down.
GTACGCCGACGAAGGCCTGAGCGCCGACCTGGGCAAGCTGGGCGACGAACTGCGCTTCGTGCTGATCACCTCGGCCGCCAGCGTGGTGCCGTTCGCTCAGGCGCCGGCCGAAGCCGTGGCCACCGAAGTCGAAGGCCTCAAGCTGAAGGTGGTCAAGTCCGGCCACGCCAAGTGCGGCCGTTGCTGGCACTTCCGCGCCGACGTTGGCAGCCACCCGGAGCACCCGGAAATCTGCAGCCGTTGCGTCGACAACCTGAGCGGTTCGGGTGAGGTGCGCCACTATGCCTAACCCTGCAGCGGGGCGCTTCGGGCGCCTTGCATGGCTTTGGCTGAGCTTGCTGGTCCTGGTCCTCGACCAGGCCACCAAGCTGTACTTCAACAACGCCCTGACCATGTACCAGCAGATTGTGGTCATCCCTGACTACTTCAGCTGGACGTTGGCCTACAACACCGGTGCCGCGTTCAGCTTCCTCGCTGATGGCGCTGGCTGGCAGCGCTGGCTGTTCGCCCTGATCGCCGTGGTGGTCAGTGCCGTGCTGGTGGTATGGCTCAAGCGCCTGGGGCGCAACGAGACCTGGCTGGCCGTGGCACTGGCGCTGGTGCTGGGTGGCGCCATCGGCAACCTGTACGATCGCATCGTGCTGGGCCATGTGGTCGACTTCATCCTGGTGCACTGGCAGAACCGCCACTACTTCCCGGCCTTCAACGTGGCCGACAGCGCCATCACCGTTGGTGCGGTGATGCTGGCGCTGGATATGTTCAAGAGCAAGAAGTCCGAGGATCCGGTCCATGACTGACACCCGTATCGGCCAGAACACCGAAGTCACCTTGCACTTCGCGCTGCACCTGGAAAACGGCGACACCGTCGACAGCACGTTCGACAAAGCCCCGGCCACCTTCAAGGTTGGCGATGGCAACCTGCTGCCGGGCTTTGAAAGCGCCCTGTTCGGTTTCAAGGCCGGTGACAAGCGCACTGTGGTAGTGGCCCCGGAGAACGCTTTCGGCCAGCCTAACCCGCAGAACGTGCAGGTTATGCCGCGCTCCAACTTCGAAGGCATGGAGCTGTCCGAAGGCCTGCTGATCATCTTCAACGACGCCGCCAACACCGAGCTGCCAGGTGTGGTCAAAGCGTTCGATGACGACCAGGTGACCATCGACTTCAATCACCCACTGGCTGGCAAGACCCTGACCTTCGAGGTGGAGATCCTCGAGGTGAAGGCCCTGTAAGCCTGGAGCCGAGCATGCAAATCAAACTCGCCAACCCTCGCGGCTTTTGCGCGGGGGTCGACCGGGCGATCGAGATCGTCAACCGCGCGCTGGAAGTCTTCGGCCCGCCGATCTATGTGCGCCACGAAGTGGTGCACAACAAGTTCGTGGTGGAAGACCTGCGCAACCGTGGCGCCATCTTTGTCGAAGAGCTGGACCACGTGCCGGACGATGTCATCGTCATCTTCAGTGCCCACGGTGTTTCCCAGGCCGTGCGCCAGGAAGCGGCTGGCCGTGGCCTGAAAGTGTTCGATGCCACCTGCCCGCTGGTGACCAAGGTGCACATCGAAGTGGCCAAGTACAGCCGCGATGGCCGTGAGTGCATTCTCATCGGCCACGAAGGGCACCCGGAAGTCGAAGGCACCATGGGCCAGTACGACGCCAGCAACGGTGGCGCCATCTACCTTGTCGAGGACGAGGAAGATGTTGCCAACCTGCAGGTGCGCGACCCGGACCACCTGGCCTTCGTCACCCAGACCACGCTGTCGATGGACGACACCAGTCGCGTCATCGACGCCCTGCGTGCACGCTTTCCGAACATCGGTGGCCCGCGCAAGGACGACATCTGCTACGCCACCCAAAACCGCCAGGACGCCGTCAAGCAACTGGCCGGCGAGAGTGACGTGGTGCTGGTGGTCGGCAGCCCGAACAGCTCCAACTCCAACCGCCTGCGCGAGCTGGCCGAGCGCATGGGCACTCCGGCTTACCTGATTGATGGTGCCGAGGACCTGCAACGCGGCTGGTTCGACCAGGCCGCGCGTATCGGCATCACTGCCGGTGCTTCGGCCCCCGAAGTGCTGGTGCGTGGCGTGATCGAGCAACTCAAGGCTTGGGGCGCCACGGGCGCTGAAGAGCTGGATGGGCGGGAGGAGAACATCACCTTCTCGATGCCTAAAGAGCTGCGGGTTCGGTCGCTGATCTGATCAGGGCCTTGCGCACAGCGGATGATTCGGTTCGCCTGTGCGCAAGGCTACTCTGCCAGTGCTTGCCAGAACCACATGATAAGGGCTGTTGGTTTTTTCGCAGACTACAAGCCGGCCACTCAGCTGAGCGTTGTTTGGCTGCATCGGCACACCCTGTGCACTGAATTTCACCTGCCCCCCCGTATTCGCTGCGATGTACATGGGTCGAGAAAGCCGATGTTCACGCAGCACTTGCTGATTGTGCTCTAACACTGCACGCCAGCCATTCCCCCAATTACCGTCCAGCGCCACTACAACTACCGGTTGGCCCTGCAGCACGGCATGGCTGCGCGCACTGCGCAGTGCCTGGGCCAGATCTCGGGCCGCTGCCGCCCGGTGTAGGTCGTCACTCATCCTGGCGTAGGCCGGAATACCCAGCTGTGTCAGCAAGACAGCCACCGCCAAGGCCGACAACATTTGAATCAGTGTTACGCCGCGTTGCCTCACCGTGCATTCCTCCCTGGAAGTGCTTGGCTATAGCTTCACGTTCGCTGGCCAAGCGTTCTAGTCGGCCGGTTCCAAGGCTATTGCAGGAAAAGTCACGGGAGGTGCAAGGATGCACGTAAGGCAACGGGGCATGACGCTCCTGGAAGTGCTGTCGGCTGTCGCGGTTGTGGCCGTGGGCATGTTCGCAACCGCAGCGATGCAGTTGCAGGCATTGCAGGCGACGGAAAGCGCACGCCGTGATGGGCAGGCGGCGATGGCGGCGCATAGCGAGCTTGAGCGGAGGCGGCGATGAGGCGCCGCCAGATTGGGTTCGGTTTGCTTGAAGTTGTGATGGCACTGGCCATCGGGTTGCTGCTGCTGGCGGCGGCCAGCCAGCTCTTTACCTCCGCACACCAGGCTTGGCGCCTGCAAAGCACGGCAGTGCGTATGCAGGATGAAGCACGTCAGGCATTACTGCGTATGGCGCAGGACATCCGCATGACGGGAATGTTTGGCTGTCTTCAGATCGGTCCAGGCGACTTCAAGGCCCCGGGCTCACAGTTGGCTTTCGCCCGACCATTGGAAGTTGATTCCACTACCCTCAGCCTGGTTGTAGCGGAGTTGCCCGGACAGGCTGGCAAGTCTGACTGGCTCTTGCACACAGACTGCATCGAGAAAGTGAGCGTGGATGTGGATCCCAAAGAGGGCTATCCACTGGCGTTTCCTATCAGCAGATACGTCTACCAGCTCCAGGGCAACCAACTGAAGTTCAAGCGAGGAAGAAGCTTTCAGCCGCTGGTCGAGAATGTACGAGAGGCGCGCTTCGAACGTGTGCAAACACCCGAAGGAGTGAGAGTGGATATCGCGCTTACGTTGTACGAGCCCACGCTCAAACTCGAACAGCGCCATGAGCTTAGCGTGGCGCTGCGCAACTCGGTGCCGGGGCCATGAAGCGTCAACGCGGTGTCGTGCTGCTGTTGGCGTTGGTACTGAGCCTGCTGCTCGGCTTGCTGGCGGCCTCAGCCCTGAGTGATGCCTTGGTGGAAACGCGAATGGCCGGCCACCTGCGCGATGGTCTGCTGGCGCTCGAAGAAGCGGAGGCCACCTTGCAAGCAGGGGAGGCCGAGATCAAGCGTGCACCTCCTGATCCGTGTTCCGCGTGCATGCCGCCAGCTCGACCGCACGACCTGGCCGGGCAGTGGCACAGCACGCAAGAGGGCTATTTCCACCTGCAGAATCTTGGCCCGAGTACGCGCGCGCAGGCCACCCTGTTTCGGATAACCGCCGTGAGCAAACAAACCCAGTCACGACAGGTACTGGAAGCCGTCTACGCCGTGGCCGACGACAAGATGCAACGCATGGCCTGGCGACAAAGACTCAGAGGAGACTGACATGCAGCAAGGCTTGAGCCTGATCGAGTTGTTGATTGTGCTGGCCGTGACCGGCATTCTGGCAGCCATTGCCTACCCCAGTTACAGCGACCAGCTTCGGCGAGCCGCGCGCAGCGAAGTGGTTGGCCTGCTGCATGATGCCGCCCTGCGTCTGGAGCGCCACCGCGTGCGCACCGGCGAGTATGCCGAGGGCGACCCGGCCTTGCCCGACGGTACCCGCTACTACAGCCTGCAGGCCCAGCGCGGCAGCGACACCTTCACGCTGCACGCCCGGCGGCTGCCGAATGGGCTGATGGCACAGGATGGCTGTGGCGATTTCCAGCTCGACCAGGCTGGCGCGCGCAGCAACCCCGGTGCCGTTGGTGGCAGCGAGCACTGCTGGGGAAGCTGAAGGTTGAATGATGCCCGGTGCATCGCGGTTTTACTTCAGGTGTTGGATCGACAGATGAACAAGCAAGTAGTGGTGGTCGGCGGCGGGGTGATTGGCCTGCTGACGGCGTTCAACCTGGCGGCAAAGGTCGGCCAGGTGGTGGTGTGTGATCAGGGCGAGGTTGGCCGCGAGTCGTCCTGGGCTGGCGGTGGCATTGTTTCGCCGTTGTACCCATGGCGCTACAGCCCGGCGGTGACCGCCCTGGCGCACTGGTCGCAAGACTTTTATCCACAGCTGGGCGAGCGCTTGTTCGCCAGCACCGGCGTCGACCCCGAAGTGCACACCACTGGGCTGTACTGGCTCGATCTGGACGACGAGGCCGAAGCGTTGGCCTGGGCCGAGCGCGAGCAGCGACCGCTTAGCGCCGTGGATATCTCGGCGGCCTATGACGCGGTGCCGGTGCTGGGCCCGGGCTTCAAGCGCGCCATCTACATGGCTGGGGTGGCCAATGTGCGCAACCCACGGTTGGTCAAATCGCTGAAGGCGGCGCTGCTGGCGCTGCCTAACGTGACCTTGCGCGAACACTGCCAGATCACCGGTTTCGTGCAGCAGGACGGGCGCGTGACCGGGGTGCAGACCGCCGACGGCGTGCTGGTGGCGGATGAAGTGGTGCTCAGCGCTGGCGCCTGGAGTGGTGACCTGCTGCGTACCCTTGGCCTCGAACTGCCGGTAGAGCCGGTGAAGGGCCAGATGATCCTGTTCAAGTGCGCCGACGACTTCTTGCCGAGTATGGTGCTGGCCAAGGGGCGCTATGCGATCCCACGGCGTGATGGGCACATTCTGGTGGGCAGTACGCTGGAGCATGCCGGTTATGACAAGACCCCGACCGGGGATGCGCTGGACAGCCTGAAGGCATCGGCGGTGGAGTTGTTGCCTGAGCTTGAGGGGGCCACGGTGGTGGCGCACTGGGCGGGGCTGCGGCCGGGCTCGCCGGAAGGTATTCCGTATATCGGGCCGGTGCCGGGGCATGCGGGGTTGTGGCTGAACTGCGGGCATTACCGTAATGGGCTGGTGCTGGCACCGGCTTCGTGCCAATTGTTTACCGACTTGCTGACCGGGGCCGAGCCGATTATCGACCCGGCGCCTTATGCGCCAGAAGGTCGTTTGGGCTGAGGGCTTCTTCGCGGGTAAACCCGCTCCCACAGGTGCAGCACAGGTTTGAAAACCGTGTGATCCCTGTGGGAGCGGGTTTACCCGCGAAAGGGCCAGCGAGCCTGTTAGAGCGCTCAACCGGTAATAGGAGCCTGCAAGTGCCGGCTTGGGTAATGCTGTTCATACACCTTGCACACCCGCAGCACCTGCTCATCGGCGAAGCGCCCGGCCACCACCTGCAGGCCCACCGGCAACCCTTCGCGGGTAAACCCGCAAGGCACCGAAGCCGCCGGCTGTTGCGTCAGGTTGAAGGGGTAGCTGAACGGCGTCCACTCCATCCACTGCGCCATCCCCGACCCAGGCGGCACGTTGTGCCCAGCCTCGAATGCCACCAGCGGCAGCATGGGGGATAGCAGCACGTCATAGCGCTGGTGGAAGGCATTCATCTTCGCTATCAACGCTGCCCGCGCCTCAAGCGCCTGGGTGTATTCGCGCAGGTTGATCTGCGCCCCTTGCTCGGCAATCCAGCGCAGCCCAGGGTCCAGCAGCGCCCGTTGCTCTTCGCTTAGCGCGCCGGCCAGGCGGGCCGCGCCGGCGAACCACAAGGTGTTGAAGGTTTCCAGCGGGTCGCTGAAGCCAGGGTCCACTTCCTCTACCTGCGCACCCAGCCGCGCCAGGCGTTGCACCGCTTGTGCCACCAGCGCCTGGACCTGCGGGTCGACCTGCACGTAACCGAAATTCGCGCTGTAGGCGATGCGCAGGCCGCTCAGGTCTTGCTGCTGGCCCAGCCACGGTGTCTGCCGTGGCGCACCGGCCAGGCCATCACGGGCATCGGGGCGAGCGACACAGTCGAGCATCAGCACCGCGTCGTCCACGGTGCGCGTCATTGGCCCCAAGTGCGACAGCACGGTCATGGCGCTGGCTGGCCACTGCGGCACATAGCCGAAGGTTGGCTTGATGCCGAAGGTGCCGGTAAAGGCGCAGGGAATACGAATCGAGCCACCGGCATCGCTGCCCTGGTGCAGCACACCCAGGTTCAGCGCCGCGGCTGCCGCGGCACCACCCGACGAGCCGCCGGCAGTCAGCCTGGTATCCCAGGGGTTGCGGGTGATGCCGTACAGCGGATTGTCTGTTACCCCTTTCCAGCCGAACTCCGGCGTGGTGGTCTTGCCCACCAGCACCGCCCCGGCCTCACGCATGAACGCGGAGAAGGGCGCATCGATGTCCCATGGCCCGGCGCCCGAGGTGGTGCGCGAGCCTTTGCGGGTGGGCATGCCTCGGGTCAGGGTCAGGTCCTTGATCGAAGCGGGTATGCCATCCAGCCGGCTACAGGGCTCGCCACGTTGCCAGCGCTGTTCGCTGGCGCGGGCGGCGGCGCGGGCCCCTTCGCCGTCGACATGGCAGTAGGCGTTGACTGCCGGGTTGTGCAGGTCGATGCGCGCCAGCACATCGTCGACTACCTCGACTGGGGACAGTTGGCGGCGCTGGTACAGCTCGAGCAGTTCGACGGCAGTGAACTCGCCAATCGCGGTTTTCTGGGTCATCTCAACGGGCTCCCGGGTTGGCGGCCTGGAACATGGCGCGCAACAGTACGTCACAGCCGTCGGCCAGGTCCTGCGGTGCGGCATTTTCGATTTCGTTGTGGCTGATGCCGCCCTCGCACGGCACGAAGATCATCCCGGCCGGGCCCAGCTCGGCGAGGAAGATGGCATCGTGGCCGGCGCCGCTGACGATATCCATGTGGCTCAAGCCCAGCTCGCGCGCGCCCTGGCGCACGGCGTCCACGCACTGCTCGGCGAAATACAGCGGCGGGAAGTCGGCGGTCGGGGTCAGCGTGTAGCTCAGCCCGTGCTTGGCCGTGCTGCTTTCGATGGCGGCCTGTACTTCGCTGACCATGGCGGCGAGGTGCTTGGGGTCGAGGTGGCGCAGGTCGATGGTCATCT
>NZ_BCBQ01000114.1:0-17291 GCF_001320885.1 Pseudomonas sp. NBRC 111140 | reverse complement strand
TGCTCGGAACCGGTGATGTTCGAGCCGTCACGCACGTAGATCTTGCGCACTTCCAGCTTGTCGCTCATCAGCTCCAGGTTATTCAGGCCCTGGATGCTGTAGTTCAGCTCTGTGGTCAGCTCGTACTCGGCGGTACGGTTGCCACTGTTGTAAGTGGCCGAGCGCTCACGCTCCTGTTCGTTGGTCAGCACCAGGCGATACGGTGCACCTGCGTGCACGTTGACGCCGCTACGTTCCAGTACTTCACGCAGTTGAACCACGGTCGGGCCGTAGGCATTGCGTGCGCTGACGTCCATTTCCTTCACGCTCAGCTCGGTGGAGCCGGTGCCGCGCAGCTGGAAACCGCAGGCGCTCAGCATGACCGCCAGGCCGATTACCAGCAAATTGCGTTTGATCATGTTGTTGCTCCCTTGTGGGCCTGTTCCGCCCACCCGCAGCCAATGCGGGTGGGCGTTTTCATCAGTTGGCGACGATGTTGACCAGCTTGCCCGGTACCACGATGACCTTGCGGATGGTCAGACCATCAATGAAGCGCAGGACATTCTCGTTGCTGCGGGCAGCGGCCTCGACTTCTTCGCGGCTGGCAGCGGCAGGCATTTCGACCTGGCCGCGCAGTTTACCGTTGACCTGAACCACCAGGGTAATGGTGTCCTGCACCAGCGCTTGTTCGTCGACGCTCGGCCAGGCGGCATCGATCACCGACCCTGCGTGGCCCAGTTGCTGCCACAGCTCGTGGGAGATGTGCGGGGTGATCGGCGCCAGCAGCAAGGTGACGGCTTCCAGGCCTTCCTGCAGCAGGGCGCGGTCCTGTTCGGTGGCTTGCGGGGCCTTTTCCAGCACGTTCATCACGGTCATCACCTGGGCGATGGCGGTGTTGAACTTGTGGAACTGGCCCACGTCGGTGCTGGCCTGCTTGATGGCAGCGTGAATGGCGCGGCGGATGACCTTTTGCGCGTCGTCCAGGGTGGCAACATCCAGCTTGCCTGGCAGGCCCTGGCTGACGTGAGCCTGAGCCAGGCGCCAGACACGGCGCAGGAAGCGGCTGGCGCCTTCGACGCCGGAGTCGGACCATTCCAGGCTCATGTCGGGCGGCGAGGCGAACATCATGAACAGGCGGCAGGTGTCGGCGCCGTAGGCTTCGATCATGGACTGCGGGTCGACGCCGTTGTTCTTCGACTTCGACATCTTTTCGGTGCCACCGATTTCCACCGGCAGGCCGTCGGTCTTCAGGCGTGCGCCAATGATCTTGGCCTTGGCATCGCGCTCGATTTCGACATCGGCCGGGTTGAACCAGTCCTTGCCGCCGTTGCTGGCCACACGGTAGTAGGTCTCGGCGACCACCATGCCCTGGGTCAGCAGGTTCTTGAACGGCTCGTTCGAGGTCACCAGGCCTTCGTCACGCATCAGCTTGTGGAAGAAGCGCGCGTACAGCAGGTGCAGGATCGCGTGCTCGATGCCACCGATGTACTGATCCACCGGCAGCCAATGGTTGGCTGCTTTCGGGTCGACCAGGCCTTTGTCGTAGTTTGGCGAGGCGTAGCGGGCGAAGTACCAGGACGACTCGACGAAGGTGTCCATGGTGTCGGTTTCGCGCTTGGCCGCGGTGCCGCATTTCGGGCAGGTGCATTCGTAGAATTCAGGCATGCGCGCCAGTGGCGAGCCGGCGCCGTCCGGCACCACGTTCTCCGGCAGGGTGACCGGCAGCTGGTCTTCCGGCACCGGTACGTCGCCGCAGGACGGGCAGTGGATGATCGGGATCGGGCAGCCCCAGTAGCGCTGACGGCTGATACCCCAGTCGCGCAGGCGGAACTGGGTACGCGATTTGCCCAGTTCCTTGCGGATCAGGGCTGCTTCGATGGCGTCGAAGGCGCCAGCGAAGTCCAGGCCGTCGAACTCGGCGGAATTGATCAGTTGGCCGTGCTCGCCATAGGCGGCCTGCCACTCGCTGCCGACTTCATCGCCAGCGCTGGTGCGCACCACGGCCTTGACCGGCAGGTTGTACTTGTGGGCGAACTCGAAGTCGCGCTCGTCGTGGGCTGGCACGGCCATGACCGCGCCATCGCCGTAGTGCATCAGCACGTAGTTGGCGACCCATACCGGCAGCTTCTCGCCAGTCAGCGGGTGCTCGACCAGCAGGGAAGTGGCCATGCCCTTCTTCTCCTGGGTGGCCATGTCGGCTTCGGCAACGCTGCCGCTCTTGCATTCGTCGATGAACGCCTGCAGCGCCGGGTTGCCCTGGGCGGCTTGGGTGGCCAACGGGTGCTCAGCGGCGACGGCGACGTAGGTGGCGCCCATCAGCGTGTCGGGACGGGTGGTGAAGACCTTCAGCGTACCTTCATGGCCAATGCTGGCCTGGTCGTACGGGAACTGGACTTCCATGCCGCGCGACTTGCCGATCCAGTTGCGCTGCATGGTCTTGACCTGTTCAGGCCAGCCCGGCAGCTCGTCGAGGCTTTCCAGCAGCTCGTCGGCGTAGTCGGTGATGCGGAAGTAGTACATCGGGATTTCGCGCTTTTCGATCAGCGCGCCCGAACGCCAGCCACGGCCGTCGATGACCTGTTCGTTGGCCAGTACGGTCTGGTCCGCCGGGTCCCAGTTCACGGTGCCGTTCTTGCGGTAGATGATGCCTTTCTCGAACAGGCGGGTGAACAGCCACTGCTCCCAACGGTAGTAGTCGGGTTTGCAGGTGGTGACTTCACGTGCCCAGTCGATGGCCAGGCCCAGGCTCTTGAGCTGGGTCTTCATGTAGTCGATGTTTTCGTACGTCCACTTGGCCGGGGCGACGTTGTTTTTCATCGCCGCGTTTTCCGCGGGCATGCCGAAAGCGTCCCAGCCCATCGGCTGCAGGACGTTCTTGCCCAGCATGCGCTGGTAGCGGGCAATCACGTCACCGATGGTGTAGTTGCGCACGTGGCCCATGTGTAGCTTGCCGCTCGGGTACGGGAACATCGATAGGCAATAGTAAGTGTCTTTGCCTGGCTGTTCGGTAACAGCGAACGATTGTTGCTCGTCCCAGAACTTCTGGGCGGCGGCTTCGATATCACGGGGCGTGTATTGTTCGTGCATGGCTACTTTTGGCTGAGAGAGAAGAGACCTTGTTCCAGGCAGCGGAACCTCGCTGCGTCCGGCACTCCGGTGTCGTTTAGAGTGAACGCCGTAGCATACAGCAGCGCTGTGCATCGTGGGAAACCTTCGTTGCGAATGCCCGCTGGTCGCGGCGTCCGGCTGCTTTTCATAGCGCCGCTAAGCTCAGGTGTGGGGGGAGATATTCTTTATCTTCAATGAGGTGAACGGATGGGAGAGACGCAGCTACCCGCTATGAAACCGGAGCTTTACGAACGCCTGATCGACCGGCTTGGCCTGGCACTGGAAGTGGCCAGGACCTCGGTACGATTGCGCGACGAGATGCCAGCCGAGCTGGAGTTGCGTGGCCTGAGCCACGCAGAGTTCGAAGTGATCAGGGCCTACCTGGAATCCCTCCCGGAGCGCCACAATGCCTCTGTTGGCAGTTACCCACAAGCGGAGCCGACATCGGCCAAGATCATTTGGCTCAAGGACAAGAAACGCCCCGCCAGTACGGCGAGATCCAGGACGCTGCCACATCGCTAGCCGTTCAGGACGCCAGGCGCAGGCCATCGCGCGCCGGTTCTTCAATATCACACAACTCAGATCGACGCCGGAGCGCACTTGTTGACCGGCGTCGATCCTTCTAGGCTGCACGCCTGCCAAGGAGGTGTGGCCGATGCCGATCCGATTTTTCATCAAACAATGGCTGATGCCGCCGGGCGTCTTGTTCCTGCTGCTGCTTGTGGCTTGGTGGCTGCGTACGCGGCGGCCACGGCTGGCGGCGCTGTGCTTTGCCGTGGGATTGGGTGGCTTATGGTTGATGAGCCTGCCGCTGGTGGTGCAGGAAACGGCTCGGCAGCTGGAGACCGAGCCGCCGTTGGCGGTGGGCGACTGGGTGGGCCTTGCGAGCCGGGCCGATGCCATAGTGGTGTTGGGCGCGGGACGTGAACGTGGCGACCCGGCTTGGGGTGGCAGTGACCAGCCCACCGCGACGGCACTTGAGCGCATGCGCTTTGCTGCGCGATTGGCCAAGGCCTCGGGCCTGCCAGTGTTGACCAGTGGCGGGCTACATTACGGCACGCCGCCCAGTGAGGCACGGCTGATGGCTGATCGCCTGCAGGAAGACTTCGCTGTCGCGGTGAAGTGGCGCGAAGAGGCCAGCCGCACGACCTGGGAAAATGCCCAGCTGACGGCCAAGGTGCTGCAGCCGTTGGGGATTCGCCGGGTGGTGCTGGTGACCCAGGCCTGGCACATGCAACGCTCGCGCTGGAGCTTTGAACAGGCGGGGTTCGAGGTGGTGTCGGCGCCGGTGGGGTTCCTGGGGCGCGATCATGCGCGGCCGTTTGCCGGTTTGCTGCCGGAGAGTCGGGCGATGTGGCAGAGCGGGCAGTTGCTCAATGAAGTGGTGGGGTTGGTGGGGTATCGGGTGTTCTACTGATTCACCGGCTCGCGCTCCCTCTGTGGGAGCGCGTATCGCCAATCAGACGGTTTTGGCTATGCGGCCTGCCAGCAACGCCCAACCCAGCAGCAGCGCACAGACAATCGCCAGCGGCCACGAACGCCATTGCAGGTAAGGCGTCAGTTGCTGCATCGGTACTACTTCGCCATACAGCACGGCTTGCTGGAACTGCGGAATCTGCGTGGTAATGCGGCCAAATGGGTCGATCAGCGCAGTCACGCCGTTGTTGGTGGCGCGGATCATCCAGCGGCCGGCTTCCAGCGCACGCATTTGTGCCATTTGCAGGTGCTGCAAGGGGCCGATCGATTTACCGAACCAGGTGTCGTTGCTGATGGTCAGCAGCAGGTCGCTGCGTGCGGCCAGGCCGGCGGCGAACTCGGGGTAGACCACCTCGTAACAGATGTACGGCGCAATCTGGTAACCCTTGGCCTGCAGCAGCGGCTGGTCCTCCGGCCCGCGGGCAAAGTCCGACATGGGCAGGTTGAAGAACTCGATGGCGCCACGCAGCAGGTCTTGCAGCGGTACATATTCGCCAAACGGCACCAGCTTTTGCTTGAGGTAGGTGCCGTCACCTTCGCCAGTGGCAGTGATGCCGTTGTAGTAGCGGCGCTGGTGGTGCACTTCTTCACGCACTGGTACGCCGGTGATCAGCGCCGAATGCCGCTCGGCGGCGAAGCGGCCCATTACGTCGATGTAGCCTTGCGCCTGGTCCTTGAGTACCGGCACCGCAGTTTCCGGCCAGACAAGCAGGTCCACCGGCTTGGAACTGAAGCTCAGGTCGCGGTACAGCGCCAGTTGCGCGTCGATGTGTGCCGGGTCCCATTTCAGGTCCTGCTCGACGTTGCCCTGGATTGCCGCCACTTTCAGCGGGTCGCCAGCCGGCTTGGTCCAGGCATGGCCCTTGAGCGCCAGGCCCAGCACCCAAGGGGCCAGTAGCAGTACAGTGGCCACCGCCAGGAACGAGGGGCGGGCGCGCAGGCGGTGCAGGTTGCACAGCAGGGCAGCGGTGAGGGCCAGGGTGAAGGATATGAGCCACACGCCGCCCAGTGGTGCCAGGCCGGCCAGTGGGCCGTCCAGCTGGCTGTAGCCGGCGTAGAGCCAGGGGAAGCCGGTCAGGAACCAGCCGCGGAAGGCCTCTTGCAGCAGCCACAGGGCGGCGAAGCACAGGGCGTCGGCCAGTGGCGCTTCGTTGCGCCGTAGCCAGCGCGCCCATAACCAGGTGGGCAGGGCAAAGAACCACGCCAGGGCGGCGAAAAACGCCAACAGCAGCAGAATGGCCAACAGCGGCGAGGCGCCGCCATAGGTGTTCATGCTGACGTAGATCCACCAGGTGCCAGCGCCATACAGGCCAAAACCGAACCACCAGCCACGCCACATGGCCTGGCGCGGGCTGAGCTCGCGTAAGCCGAGGTAGAGCATGGCGATGGACAGCACGGCCAGCGGCCAGATGTCGAACGGCGCCAAGGCCAGTAGGGTGGAAGCACCGGCCGCCAGGGCCAGCAGGTTACCGGGCCAGCCGGGGCGGGTGATCCAACGCATGTTTGTCCTTAACGGGTGATCGGGGTCAGGCGCAGCAAGTGTATCCGCCGGCTGTCGGCGTTGAGAATACGGAACTTGTAAGACCCGATCTCGGTGGTTTCGTTGCGCTTGGGCAGGTGGCCAAAGGCGCTCATCACCAGGCCGCCGACCGTGTCGAACTCGTCATCGGAGAACTCGCTGTCGAAGAACTCGTTGAAGTTCTCGATCGGGGTAAGCGCCTTGACCAGGAAATCACCGCTGGGCAGCGGCTTGATGTAGCTGTCTTCCTCGACGTCGTGCTCGTCCTCGATGTCGCCGACGATCTGCTCAAGCACGTCCTCGATGGTGACCAGGCCCGCTACACCGCCATATTCGTCGATGACGATGGCCATGTGGTTATGGTTGGCGCGGAACTCGCGCAGCAACACGTTCAGGCGCTTGGACTCGGGCACGAAGGTGGCCGGGCGCAGCAGGTCCTTGATGTTGAAGCTGTCGCCGTTCTCCTTGAGGATCAACGGCAGCAGGTCTTTGGCGAGCAGGATCCCGAGCACATCGTCATGGCTTTCGCCGATGACCGGGTAGCGCGAGTGCGCGGCGTCGATCACCGCCGGCAGGAACTCGCGTGGCGACTGACCTGCCTTGATGCTGTTCATCTGCGAGCGCGGCACCATGATGTCGCGCACCTGCAGGTCGGCGACCTGGATGGCGCCTTCGACGATGGTCAGTGCTTCGCTGTCCAGCAGTTTGTTCTGATGGGCTTCGCGCAGCAGCTCAAGCAGCTCCTGGCGGTTTTTCGGCTCATGGGCAAAAGCCTGGGTCAGTTTACCCAACCAGGACTTCTGCCCGTTGCTCGATCGATCTTCGCTCATGGCGGTTCTCGTGATCCTTCGTGTATCAGTGTGTGATTGTGTCGGTTTCATCGTCGGCGTACGGGTCGGGGTGACCCAGTTCTGCCAGCAATTCCCGTTCCAGGCCTTCCATTTCCTCGGCTTCCTCATCCTCGATGTGGTCGTAGCCGAGCAGGTGCAGGCAACCGTGCATGACCAGGTGTGCCCAGTGCGCTTCCAGCGATTTGCCCTGTTCGGCCGCTTCGCGCTCGACCACCGCCACGCAGATCACCAGGTCGCCCAGTAGCGGGATATCGAGCAGGTCATCGGGCACATCGGCCGGGAACGACAGCACGTTGGTCGCGTAGTCTTTGTGCCGGTAGGTGTGGTTCAGCTCGCGGCCTTCGGCTTCGTCGACCAGGCGAATGGTCATTTCAGAGTCGGCGGTGCGCTGGCGCAGGGCCAGTTCGCACCAGCGGCGGAAGGCGGCGTCATCCGGGGCGGCGGCATCCGTGGCCCGTTGGATATCAAGTTCAAGCATCTTTGCCGGGCGCCTCGGGCTTGTTCTGGCGGCCTTCGAAGCGGTCGTAGGCCTCGACGATGCGCTGCACCAGTGGGTGACGAACCACATCTTTGGGTTGGAAGTGGGTGAAGCTGATACCCGGAACGTCCTCGAGCACCTCGATGACGTGTGCCAGGCCCGACTTGGTGCCCCGTGGCAGGTCGACCTGGGTGATGTCACCGGTGATCACCGCCGTGGAGCCGAAGCCGATGCGGGTGAGGAACATTTTCATCTGTTCCAGCGTGGTGTTCTGGCTTTCGTCGAGGATGATGAAGCTGTTGTTCAGGGTGCGGCCACGCATGTAGGCCAGCGGGGCGATCTCGATCACCTGGCGTTCGATCAGCTTGGCCACGTGTTCGAAGCCGAGCATTTCGTACAGCGCGTCGTACAGTGGGCGCAGGTACGGGTCGATCTTCTGTGCCAGGTCGCCGGGCAGGAAGCCGAGCTTTTCACCCGCCTCGACCGCCGGGCGCACCAGCAGGATGCGGCGCACCTGTTCGCGCTCCAGCGCGTCCACGGCGCAGGCCACGGCCAGGTAGGTCTTGCCGGTACCGGCCGGGCCGATGCCGAAGTTGATGTCGTTGGCCAGGATTTCCTTCACGTAGCGCTGCTGGTTGAGCCCGCGCGGGCGGATGTTGCCCTTGCGCGTGCGCAACGACACGCTGACCTCGTTGACGGCCGGGTTGTCGATGTTCTCGACAGCCGATTCCTGCAGGTACAGGTGCACGGTTTCCGGCGACAGGTCGGTGGCCTTGGTCTCGCGGTAGAGACGGCGCAGCAGCTGTTCTGCAGCGGAGGTGGTCCTGGGTTCGCCGATCAGTTCGAACTGATTGCCGCGGTTGCGGATTTCGATGGCCAGGCGCTGTTCGATCAGGCGCAGGTGCTCGTCGAACTGGCCGCACAAGTTGGCGAAACGGTGGGCCTCGAAGGGCTCGAGGATGAAACGATGGGGTTCTATGGGTGCGTTCAAGGTCGTTTTTAGCCGCTCGACGGCGATGGATGTGAACTCAAGAATAACCCTTGAATGGCAGTGGCGAAAGCACTGAAACGTTCAACGGTATGTGCGGCCTGTTCCGGCCTCGTCGCGGGTTTACCCGCGACGAGGCCGGCACTGCTATGATGCCCGCCTTTTCTTACGCATGTGTTATCCCGTCGAACATGAGCAAACGCGAACCTGCCATCTATAAAGTGATCTTCCTCAACCAGGGGCAGGTCTTCGAGATGTACGCCAAGCAGATCTACCAGAGCGACCTATGGGGTTTTCTGGAAATCGAGGAGTTCGTGTTCGGCGAACGCTCGCAACTGGTGGTGGACCCGAGCGAGGAGAAGCTCAAGAGCCAGTTCGAGGGCGTTATCCGCAGTTTCGTGCCGATGCATGCGATTGTGCGCATCGATGAGGTGGAGCGACTGGGCACGGCGAAAATCAGCGAAGCCAAGGGTGGCGGCAATGTCATGCCGTTCCCGATGCCGATGCCGGAAAAGTAACCCTCAGGGGAGTGGCGAGAACGGCGTGCGGCCTTCGGCGTTCTGCAGTTCCAGCAGGTATTTGCGGAAGATCTGGCCGAGCACCTGGGTGGCATGCTCCAGCTCGTCGCGGGGCATTTGCTCGGTCACTTCGTCGGCCATGTCCAGCGCATCTTCGGCGCCATTGACCGCGGCCATCTTCAGCAGAATGTAGGCCTGTACGTTGTTGGCCTTGACCCCTTCACCATGGAAGAACATGGCACCCAGGCGATACTGGGCATCAGCCTGGCCTTGCAGCGAAGCCTTCTGGAACCAGTCCAGGGCTTTGTCGAGTTTTTTTGGCGTTTGCGTGTAGTAGTACTCGCCCAGTTCGAACTGCGCCTGGGCATCCCCCGCGGTTGCCGTCTGCTCACAGGCCTTGAGGGCGTTTGCCAGGTCTTCAGGCTGAACGTTCAAGGTGCAGCGGCCCGTCGCCGGAATCAGCAACGAGTTACCGCCCTCCGCCAAGGCCAGCAGGGGCTGAAGAAGCAACAGGCAGCCCAGGGTCAGGGCGCGGCCGGTGCGGTTCATGGGGATCGACTTACCTCTGCAAAGCTGCGGCCAATGTCTCTGGTGGCACATTATGGGATAAGCAGCGCCAACCTTACAAAGTTTTACTCGAATTTCTGCTTGGTTGGGGGCGTCAGCTGATTGTGCGCGGTCTTTTGTTGCCTCTACCAGCCGCTGTGGGCGCGGCCTTGTGTCGCGATAGGGCTGCGCAGCAGCCCCAAAATTTCAGCAAAAATGCATCAATCGCTGGGGCCGCTTTGCGCCCCTATCGCGACGCAAGGCCGCTCCCACAAAGGGGAGCAACTGCTTATTTCAGCGCTGCAAAAGCCTTTTCAGCCGCATCCAGGGTGATCTGCAGCTCCTTGTCGCCATGGGCGATGGAGGTGAAGCCCGCCTCGAACGCGCTCGGCGCCAGGTACACGCCACCGTCGAGCATCAGGTGGAAGAAGCGCTTGAAGCGTTCGGCATCGCTGGCCATCACGTCTTCGAAGGTGACAATGTCGTCAGCGCCGCTGAAGTACAGGCCGAACATGGCGCCGGCCTGGGTGGTGACGAATGGTACGCCAGCCGCATCGGCGCGCTGCTGCAGGCCGTCGAGCATGCGGCTGGTGTAGTCGGTCAGTTCGGCGTGGAAGCCTGGGCGGCTGATCAGCTTCAGGGTGGTCAGGCCGGCGGCCATGGCCAGCGGGTTGCCCGACAGGGTGCCCGCCTGGTAGACCGGGCCGAGCGGGGCGATGCAGCCCATGATTTCACGTTTGCCGCCGAAGCAGCCGACCGGCATGCCGCCGCCGACGATCTTGCCGAAGGTGGACAGGTCCGGCTTGATGCCATAGTGGCCCTGGGCGCCGCCGAGCGAGACGCGGAAGCCGGTCATCACTTCGTCGAAGATCAGCACCACGCCATGCTTGTCGCACTGCTCGCGCAGGCCTTCGAGGAAGCCCGGCGCCGGGGGGACGCAGTTCATGTTGCCAGCCACCGGCTCGACGATGATGCAGGCCACGGTCTGGCCGACTTCTGCCAGTGTCTTCTCGACCGCGGCGATGTCGTTGAACGGCAGGGTCAGGGTGTGCTTGGCGAAGTCCGCCGGCACGCCTGCCGAGCTTGGCACGCCTTGGGTCAGCAAGCCGGAGCCGGCTTTTACCAGCAGGCTGTCGGAGTGGCCGTGGTAGCAGCCTTCGAACTTGATGATGGCGTCACGGCCGGTGTAGCCACGGGCCAGGCGGATGGCGCTCATGGTGGCTTCGGTGCCCGAGCTGACCATGCGCACCATTTCCATGGACGGCACCAGCGAGCAGACCAGGTCGGCCATGTCGGTTTCCATGGCGGTCGGTGCGCCATAGGACAGGCCGTGCTCCAGTTGCTTGCGTACCGAGTCCAGCACGTCCGGGTGGCCGTGACCGAGGATCATCGGGCCCCAGGAGCCAACGTAGTCGACGTAGCGCTTGTCGTCCTCGTCAACGACATAGGCGCCTTCGGCATGCTTGAAGAACAGCGGCGTGCCGCCAACGCTCTTGAAAGCGCGGACCGGCGAGTTGACGCCACCGGGGATGTGCTTCTGGGCTTTGGCGAACAGGTCTTCGGAACGGGACATGGAAGTTCTCTCGAAATCAGGATGCGAACAAGGCATTGAAGGCGCGGGCGCGGCGGGTGACTTCCTGCGCGCTGTCGGCACCGAACAGGCCGTGGATCACCGCCAGCAGGTCGGCGCCATGGGCGACCAGCGGGGCGGCGTTGTCGAGGGTGATGCCGCCGATCACCGCGATCGGCAGTTTCACCTGGGCGCGGGCCTGCTCCAGCAGGTCGACGTTGGCAGCGGGCGCGCCCGGCTTGGTGACGGAATTGAAGAAGCGGCCAAAGGCCACGTAGCTGGCGCCTTCGCTGGCGGCCTGGGCGGCTAGCTCGAGGCTGGCGTGGCAGGTGGAGCCGATGATCGCCTGGCGGCCGAGCAGGGTGCGGGCCGGGGTCAGCGGGCCGTCCGTCTGGCCCAGGTGCACGCCGACGCCCAGGCGTGCGGCCAGTTCGGCGTCGTCGTTGATCAGCAGTTGGGTGCCGTAGCGCTCGCAGAGCTTCATCAGCCCTTCGGCTTCGCGCAGACGGCGCGCCGCGTCGTCACTTTTGTCGCGGTACTGCAGCAGGCACACGCCGCCGTCCAGGGCCGCCTCGACATGGGACAGGAAACGGCCGGCGAGCAGCTGGCTGTCGGTGATGGCATACAGACCGCGTAGCTTCATTGTGGGCCTCGTATCAGGAGCAGAAGTCCAGGGGCAGGCGGCGCGGCACGAACTGGCCCTTGCCCAGTTGCTCGGCGTCACGCAGGGTGCGCCAGGTATAGTCCAGGGCGCTGCGCACGGCGCTTTCCAGCTGTTCGCCGAGGGCCAGGCGGCCCGCCAGGGCGCTGGCCAGGGTGCAGCCCGAGCCGTGGTAGCTGCCTGGCAGGCGCTGGCAGGTCCAGGTGTGTTGCTGGCGGTCCTGGGTGTACAGGCGGTTGTGAATTTCGACTTCGTCGCCGTGACCGCCGGTAATCAGCAGGTGTCTACAGAACGGCAACAGTTTTTCGGCGCACTCGTCGGCGGTGCCTTCAGGCAGCTCGGCGAGGATGCGTGCTTCGGGCAGGTTCGGCGTGGCGATGGTCGCCAGCGGCAGCAGCCGTTCGCGCAGGGCGTAACCCACTTCGTCCTTGCCCAGGCGGCCACCGCCACCGGCCCGCAGCACCGGGTCGCAGACCAGCGGCAGGTGCGGGTGGGCAGCCAGCAGTTCGGCGACGGTGTCGACCATGTCGATCGAGCCGAGCATGCCTAGCTTGACGGCGGCCACCGTGGAGTCGGCCAGCACGGCGTTGGCCTGGGCCAGCACCCACTCGCGGTCGAGCACGCGGAAGTCGGAAACGTTGACGGTATCCTGCACGGTCAGGGCGGTCACTGCAGGTGCAGCGTGACAGCCTTGGGCGATCAGGGCTTCGATATCTGCCTGCAAGCCGGCGCCGCCACTGGGGTCGTGGCCGGAGAGACAGAGGACAACGGGGCGGGAGCTGTAGGTATTCATGGTCGGCGAGCTTACCACCAAACCTGTTTGGGCGGATCGTCCGACAAACGAGATTTGTTGATCGAACGGTCAGATTAGGTTTTGTTTTTCTTCTGAAAGCATTGAGTTAGAGCCTTTTCTTTGTGTTTTTATATGGCCGATTACCAGGTTGTGAAGCTATGCTAGAGTGCTCGGATAACTCGACAAACGGGTTCTGCAGGATCACGTCGTCTCAAACGGATGGGAGGCTACCGCGACGCGACCGGACAGGCCATGCTGGGGCTGTATGCGCTATTTGCTGATTGTGCTTCTGGGTTTGCTGCCCGTGCTGGCCGGAGCGGTCGATTTCGACGACGCTACCCGGCATCTTCCACTGGGCAAGGCCATGCAGGTTTATGAAGACCTCGATGGCAGTGCCAGCATTGCCCAGGTCAGTGCCCCTGGGTTCGCCAAACACTTCCAAGCCCACCATGAAGACGTGCTGAACGCCGGTTACTCTACCTCGGTGTTCTGGCTCAAGGTCGAGTTGCGCCCGCTTGCCGCGCCTGGCGTGGCACCACGGCAATGGCTGCTGGAGCTGGCCTACCCGCCGCTGGATCACCTTGAGCTATTTTTGCCTGACAGCAGCGGCTTGTACCGCCTGGCGCAACGCACCGGTGATGCCTTGCCCTACGACAGCCGGCAGATCCTGCAGAACAACTACCTGTTCGAACTGCAGTTGCCCCCTGGCAAGGTGACCACCGCCTACCTGCGGCTGCACAGCCAGGGTTCGGTGCAGGCGCCGTTGGCGCTGTGGTCCGCCGAGGCCTACATGGAGGAGCAGCCCACACGCCTGTATGTGCTGGGGATGATCTACGGCGTGTTGCTGGTGATGCTGGTGTACAACCTGTTCATCTACCTCAGCGTGCGCGACGTCAGCTACCTCTACTACATCCTCTATATTGCCTCGTTCGGGTTGTACCAGGTGTCGGTGAACGGTGCGGGCGTGGCCTACTTCTGGCCGGACAGCCCCTGGTGGGCGAATGCATCCACGCCACTGTTCATTGGTGCCTCCGGCCTGTTCGGTTGCCAGTTCGCCCGGCACTTCCTGCAACTGGGCAACACCAGCCGTGGTTTCGACCGGCTGCTGCAGCTACTGATGCTGGGCGGCGCGCTGGTCATGGTGCTGGCGGTGAGCATGCCCTACGGTATTGCCCTGCGCATGGCCACGCTGCTGGCATTGCTGTTTACCGTGAGCATCTTCAGCGCCGGCTTGTACGCCTGGTGGCGTGGCTTGCGCGTGGCGCGCTGGTTCATTATCGCCTGGACTGCGTTCCTGCTCGGTGGCTTGGTCAACACCTTGATGGTGCTGGGCTACCTGCCAAATGTGTTCATTACCATGTATGCCAGCCAGTTGGGTTCTGCGCTGGAGGTGGCCTTGCTGTCGCTGGCGCTGGCCGACCGTATCAACAGCCTGCGTGAGCAGCAGGCGCAGACCCTGCGCGAAACCGGGCGCACACTGGAGCAACTGAACCTGCAACTGGCCAGGAGCAACCGTCTGAAGGACGAGTTTCTGGCCAGCGTCACCCATGAACTGCGTACCCCGATGAACGGCGTGATTGGCTCGCTGGAGCTGATGCACACCCTGCCGATGGAGGCCGAAATGGCGCAGTACCATCGCACGGCGGCGGGGTCTGCCCAGGGCATGATGGACATGGTGGATGCGATCCTCACCCTGTCCGAACTGCAGGCCGGCCGCCTACGGGCGCAGCCAGCACCGTTCAGCCTGCGCGCCCTGTTGCAGGGGTTGCGCGCCGGTTATGCCGGGCAGGCCTTGGGCAAAGGTTTGTACCTGAGCCTGGATATCCCGGCCGACCTGCCGGACGGGTTGCTCGGTGACGGGCAGAAACTGGCGCACTGCCTGGGCTGCCTGGTGGACAACGGTTTGAAGTTCACTCATCAGGGTGGGGTGATGATTCAGGTGCGCGGCCGCCGCGTGGGGCCGGACGATCTGGCGTTGACCTTCACGGTCAGTGATAGCGGTATCGGCTTTGATGACCTGGACCAGTCGACCCTGTACCAGCGGTTCTTCCAGGTGGATGGTTCGATGACCCGGCGCTACGGCGGCTTGGGGATCGGGTTGTCGATTTGCCGGCAGATGGGGGAATTGCTGGGCGCCAGGTTGGCGCATGAGTCGACGCGCGGGTTGGGCAGCCGGTTTGAACTCAGTTTGAACATGGCTATTTCGCAGGTGCAGATGAGTCCGAGTATCCTGCAGTCACGGCGCTCGCTGTAGCACTCATGGCCTGTGGCGCGCGTTTGCTCCCACCGCCACACGTTTAGTCATGAATGCCACTTTGACTGCCCCGCAGGGAGTGCTTCACTGGGTCTCTCAAGCCTACCCGGATCCAGGAGCCCCCGATGAACCTGCACCAGTACGCTGAAACCCACGAAGTCACCAACCAGCCGCCGTCCCTCGACGGTGCCAACCTGTACCGCCTCGACTTGCCATTGCAAGAATGGTCCCGGCGTTTTGGCGCGGGCTGGGCCGAATCGCGGATCGATGCCTACGGTGCCCTGGCCGGCGGCCCACTGATGCAGGCGGGCTTCCTGGCCAACGCGCATAAGCCTGAATTCAGCAGCCACGACCGCTATGGCCATCGCATCGACCTGGTTGAGTTTCACCCGGCCTACCACGTGCTGATGCGCACCGCCGTCGAGCACGGGTTACCTTCTTTGCCATGGGCCGAACCCCGCGCAGGCGCCCATGTGGCGCGGGCGTCGATGACCTACCTGCACAGCCAGGCCGAGGCTGGCACCGGTTGCCCGCTGACCATGACCTTCGCCGCTGTGCCGGCGCTGCGCTTGCAACCTGAGCTGGCCGAATACTGGCTGCCAAAAATGCTTGCCTGCGAGTACGACCCGCGCAACGTCGGCGACCGGCACAAGGCCGGAGTCACCCTGGGCATGGCCATGACTGAAAAGCAGGGCGGTACCGACGTGCGCGCCAACACTACGCGGGCCTACCCTGTCGGTGCACCAGGCCCTGGCCAGGCCTATGAGCTGGTCGGCCACAAGTGGTTCTGCTCGGCGCCCATGTGTGATGCTTTCCTCACCCTGGCGCAAACCGAAAAAGGCCTGAGCTGCTTCCTACTGCCGCGCCACCGGCCGGATGACAACCGCAACCAGTTCTATATTCAGCGCCTGAAGAACAAGTTGGGCAACAGTTCCAACGCCTCCAGCGAGGTGGAGTTCCGTGGGGCGCTGGCGTGGATGATTGGCGAAGAAGGGCGGGGCGTACCGACCATCATCGAGATGGTGGCCATGACCCGTTTTGACTGCATGGTCGGCTCCAGCGCCTTGATGCGCCAGGCGTTGACCCAAGCCGCCCACCACTGTGCGCACCGCAAGGTCGGTGGCCGTGTGCTGAACGAGCAGCCACTGATGCAGAACGTTCTGGCCGACCTGGCCCTGGAAAGCGAGGCGGCACTGGCCCTGAGCCTGCGCATGGGCCAGGCGCTGGAGCAATTGGACGACCCACAGCAAGCGCATTTCGCCCGGCTGGTCACGGCGGTGGGCAAGTACTGGATCTGCAAGCGTGCGCCGGCCATGATCAACGAGGCTGCCGAATGCCTGGGTGGCGCCGGTTATGTGGAAGACAGCATTCTGCCAAGGCTGTACCGCGAGGCGCCGGTCAACTCGACCTGGGAGGGCTCGGGCAATGTGCAGTGCCTGGATGTGCTGCGGGCCTTGTCCAAGGAGCCGGGTGTGCTCGATGCGCTGTTCACCGAACTGGGCGATGGCCATGGCGACCCGCGCCTGGCGGCGCACATCGGCAACCTCAAGGGTGCGTTTGCCGACACCGGCGATATGCAGTACCGAGCGCGGCAGTTGACCGAAGATATTGCCTTGGCGTTGCAGGCCAAGCTGTTGCTGGAGGCGGGGAATGCGGTGGTCAGCGATGCGTTTATCGGCAGCCGCCTGGCGGGGAGCGGGAGGGCGTACGGGGCATTGCCGCGGGGGGTTGATGCCGAGGCGCTGGTAACAAGGGCTACGCCCGCCTGGCCGCTGTAGGCGCGGGCTTGCCCGCGAATGAATCCAGCACCGATCAATGGGGGTGTATTTAACCCAGAAGGCAGGCAAGATGGTTCACATGCATGTCCAGACAGGAAGCACAGTGTGAGCCAAGCTTTTGTAGTCGTTGATACCCCCGAACAGGCCGTCGACCGTCTGGCGGCCCTGCATGAACAGGCCACCGGGGCCCTTAGCCAGGCCCTCAAGCGTTACCTGAAGGACCGTACCGAGCCGAACGCCGAGGAGCGCGACCTGTTCCGCTACCCGGCACTGCGCCTGACCTACATCAGCCACGGTGAGGTCGCCGCCACCACGCGCGCCTACGCCAAGGTCCAGGTAGCCGGTACCTACAGCGTTACCGTCACCCAGCCTGCTGCATTTCGTGGCTACCTGCTGGAGCAACTGCGCCCGCTGATGCACGACTACACCGTCACGGTAGAAGTCGGCGTCAGTGAACAGAACATCCCGTACCCCTACGTGGTCGATCAGGGCGACGAGCTGGCCGGCAGCGGCATTACCGCCGCGCAGCTGGCGCGGGTGTTCCCCAGCACCGACCTGTCGGCCGCCACCGACAATATCGCCGATGGTCTGTACGACTGGGACCGTGCCGAAGTGCTGCCGCTGGCGCTGTTCGATGCCGCGCGGGTCGATTTCTCGCTGCGCCGCCTGGTGCACTACACGGGCAGCGACTGGCGCCATGTGCAGCCGTGGATCCTGCTGACCAACTACCACCGTTATGTCGACCAGTTCATCAGCCATGGCTTGGAGCAAC
>NZ_BCBQ01000113.1:0-17758 GCF_001320885.1 Pseudomonas sp. NBRC 111140 | reverse complement strand
CGAGCGGGGGTACGTCGTGGCCTTGTGCGTCTCGTACAGGGCTTGGGCAATCTCCAAGGTTTCCTGCACGTCCAGCCCAAGCTGCTTGGAACACACTTCCTGCAAGGTGCCCAGGTCGAACGGCAGCGGCGGGCCTTCGCGGACACGCTCAGTCTCCACCGACACGACGTGGGCACTGCCCGCAGCGCGGATCTGCTGCATGGTCTGCTGTGCGACCGGCTGCCGCAGGCAGCGGCCTGCGTCGTCGGTGCACGCATCGGGTGGAACCCATTGCGCGGCGAAAGTCGAACCGCCTGCGAACAGGGACACGGCGATGGCCCAGTATGGTACGGACACGAAGCGCGCGATCTCGCGGTCGCGGTCCACAACGAGCTTGAGCGTCGGGGTCTGTACGCGGCCGACCGACAGCACGCCGTCGTAACCCGCCTGTCGCCCCAGCACCGTGAACAGCCGGCTCAGGTTCATGCCCACGAGCCAATCCGCACGGGAGCGCGCCAGCGCCGAGTGGTACATCGAAAGCGTCTCGGCCGAAGGCCGCAGCTTGCCCAGTGCCGCCCGAATGGACGCATCGTTGAGCGCCGACAGCCACAGGCGTTCGATGGGGCCGCGGTAGCCGCAAAGCTCCACGATCTCGCGGGCGATCAATTCGCCCTCGCGGTCGGCATCGGTGGCGATAACCAGGTGAGTCGCCTTCGCCAAGAGCGCCTTGACGACCTTGAATTGCGTGGCGGTCTTCGGTTTGACCTCGACCCGCCAGTGCTGGGGAATGATGGGCAACTGCTCAACGGACCATCGTTTGAGCTGCTCGTCGTAGGCCTCGGGCGGCGCCGCCTCCACGAGATGGCCGATGCACCAGGTGACCGTGACGCCGG
This sequence comes from Pseudomonas sp. NBRC 111140, assembly GCF_001320885.1. Lineage (NCBI taxonomy): Bacteria > Pseudomonadati > Pseudomonadota > Gammaproteobacteria > Pseudomonadales > Pseudomonadaceae > Pseudomonas > Pseudomonas sp. NBRC 111140. The sequence goes on along the minus strand of NZ_BCBQ01000113.1, from coordinate 16,886 downwards.
AACCGTTGAGGCAGCCTTCACCGCGCTGCGTGGCGCCGAGAATCCGGCCAATGTCTTTGCCCTGGGAGGGCTTCTCGCACAAGAACAGCCGCATATCCGTCCATCCCGATTCCTGTTGTTCATGGAGTTGCTGGGATCGAGGATGCCGAGCGCAGCCCCTGGCAGCAGCAAACAAGCCGCATGCGGCAGCGACCGCTTTCACGCCGATGAAATGGCGAGTGCGGGGAAGGTGCGTGGCCGGAAGTGTGCGGGCCGAGAGCCGCGATTTCCGGGAGCGCGCGTGGAACTCGGTGGACGTTGGTGGAGCTATCCCCTGGGGATAATTCGCAGCGCATGGAGGGCGGCGAAGCACTGCGGCAGCCGCCCTCCATGCCCGATCACTTCCTGCGCTTGGTCTCTTTCGGCGCCGTCGATTCCTGGGTGGCCTGGGGCTTCGGCTCTGCCTCCTGTGGCTTCGGGCTGAGGGCCACAGACTCGATGCGGTACGGCAGGATGCCGACACTGCGCGCGTTGACCTGCCAAGTCTCACGCGGCTGATCTTCGTTGTCCGTCCAGGGGTCGCGCTCCATGCGGCCGACGACCAGCACCCGCATGCCCTTCTGGTAGAGCTGCTGCCAGCGGTCGGCGTCGTGGTGCCAGAGTTCCACCGGCGCCCAGAAGCCGCCGCGGTCCTCGAACTCGCCGCCCTTGGTGGGGACGGGGTTGTCGAAGTACACGTTCAGCCGGAGCAACCGGCGAGGATCGTCGTTGCCATTGGGGAATTCGCGGTACTCGGGAGGCGATCCGATGTTGCCCTCGCCGATGAATTGTGTGCTCATGTTGGAATCTCCGTGGTGGTTGAAATACCCGTGCCTCGTTGGGCTCGGGCGCGTGCTCGGATGGCAGGCGCAATCACCGATCGCGCACTGCGGCAGGAACGGACGCGAGCCGGCGCAGGTAGGTGTTGTCCGCCTGCGCGGCCTTGCTGGCGCATTCCTGTGCTTGCCTGCCCAGGGTGTGCAGCAGGCTGATCTGCATGTTCAGCATGACGCGCTGCAGTTCGATCTCGTGCAGGTCGTGCAGCAGGTTGACCGGCGTGCTGGGGCTCGCCATCAGCTCCTGCCACAACGCCACGCCCATGGCCGATCGATCGTGCTTGCGCCAGCGAAGAAAGGTCGTGCCTGCGCCAGTGGTCTGCTGGGCCAGCTCGACGGGAAGCAGGTGGAAGGGATGCCCGCACGCCTGTGGCAGCACCTGTCGCTGCGCCAGGGCAATCAACTCGTCGCGCATGGCGAAGCACTGGCTGGCCCAGGCCTCGAAGTCCCCTTTACCTTTAAAAGGCTTTAAAAGGCCTTTTAGAGAGGCCGCGTGTTCCAGCCGCATGAAGGCTGGCTGTTCCAGACCACGGAAGTAGCGAGGTTCGCGGTTCGGGTCGCTCATGCCTGTTCGTCCTCGCCGGTGCTGGCCTCGGCCGGATCGGCGGCAGTGCCTTCGTCGCTGGGAGGTGCGGCTGCGGCAGCGCTATCACTGCGCTGTTGCAGGCCGCGGCGCACGACGGGCGGCGCAAACTTCGAGCGGCGAGCGCCTTCGAGCACGTCCTGCGGCAAGTCGCCGAACTTCTCCAGCGCCGCCCGCGCTGCGGCGTTCTTGGCCGCGAAGTCGTCGCGGGTGCATCCCGAGTAGCGGTACTGCTGGGCCAGGCTGAACAGGCTGCGCAGCGTGTGAGCGCCTTCGTTGAGCCACCGCTCCAATGTCGAGCGATCGATCAGCGCGGTGTGATGGGCGAGGATCAGCTTGCGGGCGATGTCGTCATAGTCGGCCAGGAGATAGACCGCGGCAAAGCCGAGCTGCGCGTTCACGAACAAGGGGAGCTTCACCGGTTGCACGTTGAGGTTCTCGCCCAGGCTCAACGCCGCTGGCACGCCGGCCAATGCCTGGTCCACCTGCTCGCGCAGCGATTGCAACGTGGTCTTGGCCTGGTCGAGCTTTTCCTCGATGCGCAACATCCACCAGTCGCTGTACGGGTCATCCTGTTCCGAGCCGCGCTTCATCTTGTTCATCACGGCGATGTAGCCGTTCAGGCCGACGATGCCGGGTCGCCCCTCGGCGGCGGCGCGGCCATGCCAGATGCGCGATGCGTGGTGGGTGTGAAGCGTCAGCGACATCGCGCTGCGCAAAGAGCCGAGATTGAGTTGCAGAGGTTCGTTGGTTGCCATGGTGTCCGCTCGCTTGGGAAAAGGAGCGGTCAGGATCGGCATGCAGCGGAAGGCAGTCAGTCAACAAACCGAAATGAACTGGTCCCCGGTTGTCGTGGTGGTGGCGGCCCGCAATGCGAGCTATCCCCAGGGGATAGCTCCATCAAACGCCACAGAGCGCTGCTCGCGCAGATGGTGGGTGCGCTCAGGAACCGGACGCCACTGCAGCACCGTGGACAGAAGCACCCAGCCTGTGTCTTTCGGTGTTACGCCTTGCATCACATCTATCCCCAGGGGATAGCTCTACTGACGGCCACGGGCGTCTGCTTCACGCCCTTGTCGCTCGTCGCGCTCAGCTACTGCGCAGAAGGTCGCGCAGCCGGTCGATGTGCTGCCGGGCTACCTCGGGCGGAACTACATTGCGCGGTGGCTCAGGCGGTGCATCTCGTGCAGGGGCAGGTGGCGGTGCTGACCCAGCTTGCCTGGCCCATGCGTTGAACTCGCCACGGATGGCACGTTGGATGATGCCGAACAGGTAGCCTGCCGGGTTGCGGATGGTGCTGCCACGACAGCGATCCGCCCATTCGTCCAGCACGGCCTGGCGTAGCGGGGCATCGACCTGCTGCAATGCCACCATGGCGCCGGCCTGCTGTTCATCTTTCAAGCCGAGAAAGCGATCAGGCAGACGAACTCCCGGCATCGCGCGCGCCTGCCCACGCTCACGCGCGGTAGTACGTACTTCATTAATACGACTACTACGTACAGTACGGTCCTGTTTCGGATTCCGAAGAGCGCCGTCTGCTGCGTGTTTTGGCCCTGCTTCGGAATCCGAAGAGGGCCGATCAGAATTCCGAAGAAGGCTCGGCGCCCCTTCTTCGGAATCGTGAACCGTGTCCTCCTGTGGATAACTCTCCTGCGACCCAATGCCTTGGCTTGCGAGGCGTTCGGCAAGGACCTGCAGCCGCGAGGGCAGCATGCGGCCAGACAGCAGCGGGTCTTCGGCGATCTCATTGAGCGTGTGCAAGCCCACGACCTGAACGGCCCTGGCCGAATGGCCCAGGGCTTGGCTGACGAGCTGCAGGTAGTCCGGGTCGAGCTGCATCGCCTCGAACGGGGTCAGGGGCTCATCGTGCAGGACGTAGAGGTTGCCGAGGATGCGCCCGGTCTTGGGGTCGCGCCTGCGGCGCACGAGACTCAACCAGCGCGTCAGGCGCAACAGCGTCAGCGCCCGTGCCACGGTCTCGTGGGAGGCCTGTCCGGCGCAGGGCATTGACGCGAGCCACGGGCGAAGTTGCTCATACGTCGGAAACGCCGTGACGCCATCCTCGTTGAGCATCATCCGGAAGACTTGCCAGGCATTGCGTTCCAGCGGCGTCAGGCGTCGGTCGAGGAACAGCCGTCGCGGCACGCTCTCGTGCCGATTTCCACTGAACAGGAAACCGTCGCCGGTTGCAGACACAGGAGACGTCGCGGATGCGAAGGCGGGAGCCGGTGCTAGTGGGCGAGGTTTCGGTGCAAGGTCTTTCAGCGCGCTGTCGAACAGATCAGCGAGGGCGACCGGACCTTGGCGTGGTGCTCGTGGTGCAGCGTCGTCCACGGCCATGATTCAACCCAGTCCCTGATCGATCCAGTTCTTGATCGCAGCCCAGACCACCGACAGCGGCAGCTCCATGCCTTCGGCGAGGTCCATTGCCGCATCAAGAACCGAGGTCTCATCCTCCAGCTCGACGTTCCTGCTGCTGGTCACGACCTTCCAGCGCCGCCACAGCTCGGTGTCCTGCTCCTCGTCCAGAACCGGATGGCGCCCCTTGCGTTTGGGCAGGCCGAGAACTTCGCGCCGAAGTGCGACTTCCTGATGTGTCAGCCCGTAGAAGCGGCTCACCATTTCGGTACTGGCACCCAGGCGCAGCATGCGATCGACGGTGGCGATCTCCTTCTCCACGTCCTGCGCCTGTTTGAGCAATCGCCGGAGCACTTCCCGGTTCACCGAGACAGAGCACCAGGAGACGTTGGCATTGGCCAGCACGCTGATCAGCGCCGGATGCTTGAGCGCATCCAGCTCTTCCTCGCCGAACCCCATCGCCTTGCAGCGACGCAGTTGCCCGTTTCGTAGGTCGTAGAGTGCCTGCGCGATGACGGCCTGGTTGAGTGGGTTCGGTGCGGACATGCAGGCCTCCCTCGCTCAGATCCCAGAACCGACAGCGCCGGCTTCCAGATCCAGCAGGCGCCGGGCCAGCCGCAGCAGACGAAACAGCTTGACCAGCGCGGTGTCGCTCAATCGCCGGGCCCCGCCGTCACGACGTTGACCCTGGCCGTGCAACAGCGCTGGCAGGTCTGTGATGAGTTGCCCGCTGTCCAAGCCGACGCCGGCTGGCTGCTGACCGGCCAGGGAAACCAGTAGTGCGAGCACGGCGCGTGCGAGCGGCGACGAAGCCTGGGCTGGGGCACGACACGTGAACCCGATGCCATCAGAACGATCCTCGACACACGCGTCCAGGTCGGCCTCGCCCGCGATCTCGCGCGCGAACTGCGCGATGTGGATGCGCAGGCGGTCGGGTGTGTCGAGGCCAGGGTCGATATACCAGATGTCCGAGATGGGATAGAGGCCACCGGCCTGCACGGGAATCGACTGCAAGACGTTGGCCGAGAAGTCGGGCGGCAGCGCATCGCCCAACTGGTCGGCGACCATGCGCTGGATGGACTGGAGCCGCTCCGTCGTGGGTGCCGGAGAGATGATGTGCTCGTCAAGCAGACCGCCATTCGCTGCCGCAGGGCTGGCTGCGGATGCCTCGCTCGGGGCCCCATCGTCCCGGGGCCTTGTCGGCGCGTCGGCAGAGTGGCCCGCAGAAGGTGCAGTTGTAGTGGGGGGCGGTGCCGGTTCGATCGGCGGCCGTGCGATGGCCCCAGGCTCGGGCAATGCCGGCGGCGCCGATGGCGGGGTTGGGTCGCTGACCAGGGCGCGGTGGCGGCTCTCGGATTCGGTCAGGTCCAAGGCGAGCACGTCGTAGTCGATGCCCAGCAGCTCGGACATCTGACCGATCAACTCGTCCTGCACACGCGGCGGCGAGAACTCGTCGGGCTGGACATCAAATTGCGACAGCGCCTCCAGAAAGAAGCTGTCGAAGTCCAGCGGCAGGGAGCGGCCTTTGGCATAGTGCTCCCACGTGCGTTCGCTGGCTTTGCGCATGACCGACAGCCGCTCGACCTGGTGGCGGCCGAGGCCCCCGTATAGGACGGTCGGGATCGCGGGCAGCAGGTAGCGCACCGCGTCAGCCATGCGGCTGATGTGCGACTGCTGGACTGGGAAGCCGTCGGCGGCCAGGCGGCGGGCCAGCTCGGACTGGCTCAGGGTGGTGCCGCTTTCAGCCTCATAGAACTCGCGGGCTTTCTCGACGCCCAGGGCGCGCTCGATGAACGTGAGGCCGCCGCGTAGTTCGTTCTCGGCGAGGTGCCCGGTCAGGGCGACGATCTCTCCGCGCGCAGGCCACGGCCGGAACAGGCACGATATGCGGAAGAAGCGTTCGTCCTTGGTCTCCGCCCAGAGTTCACGCAGGATCGCCAGCCTGGTGTTGCCGCCGTTGCGGATGATGTAGTGCGCCTCGCCAGGACGGCGTGTGATCGCTGGCGCCGCGTCCAGGCCGCGCTCTCGGATGGAGGCCTTGATTTCATCGTAGGCCGAGTTGCGCTTTTTGCGGGGGTCGTGGTCGTAGGGCCGCAACTGGTCCAGCGTCACGACCATCGGCGTGTCGGCGATCGGGTCGCTCAAGGCCGTGGCCGATGGCCCACTGCGCTCGAACCCGGCGGCAAGCAGCTTGCCGGCCATGTCCTGGGAGGTCATCTCAGCCATGACCACATCCCTCGGCGTTGACGGCCCGGGCCATGCGGGCCTCGCGCTCGGCGCGGCGGATCTGTGCACGGGCGTTGAGATCCGCCCGGTAGTCGCTCGCTGTTGAGCTGGTGTAGATGGCGGCGCAGCCGGCCTTGGTGAACTTGAGGTGTCCGCCCCGTGTGCGCTTGACGTGCCAGCCTTCGCTCACCGCAAACTCAATCAGGGCGCGCAGCCGTTTGTGGCCGCGGGCCAGTTCATGTGCGTTCGCCATGTGACCTCCCGGTTTCAATGGAACGAGGAGGACGGCCGGACACGAGGGCAAATCTGTCTTGCCACTGTGGGAACAGTTCGCCGGCGAGCGCGCGCATGGTGTCGAGCGCGGCGGGCGCAACTCTGCCCGGCGGCTGGCGATGCTCGACGCGATGCACCGGCAGGCCGCGGGTTGCGGCGCGCGGATAGGCCTCGATGGCCGGCACGTCGGTGCCCAGCACGCATATGCCGGCATGGTCCTGGAACAGGTCGCGCAGCGCCTGCTGGATCATCCGTGCATTCGCGGACACGGGGTGGACGCGATTGATGAGCAGGTGCAGGGATGGCGGTTCGATGCCGAGGTGCCGGTATGGCGCGATGTCCTCCAGCAACTGCATGGTGCCGCGTCGCAGTTCGCGGGCAGCGAGAATTTCCGGGGTCACGGGCGACAGCGCCAGGTCAGAGGCGAGCACCGCCATCTCCAACAGCACCGAGCGTGCACCCTGGGTGTCGATCAGCACCAGGTCATAAAGCGGCGCCAGCGCCGGCAGCAGGTGCCGCAGTCTCAGGCGTCCGTCTGGCGCGTGCAGTAGCAACGTGTTCAGTTCACCCCGGTGATCGTTCGAGAGCACCAGGTCCAGGCCCGCGATGATGGTGCGGGACACCAACTGATCGAGGGCGCGTTCGTTGAACGCCAGCAACTCATAGATACCGCCGGCAGCGCGGTGTGCCAGCTCGTAATAGGACGACAAGGTCGGCTGCACGTCGAGATCGAGCAGCAGCACACGCAGCCCCGCGTCCGCGGCGAGGCCGCCGAGGTTGGCGGCCGTAGTCGTCTTGCCTACGCCGCCTTTCGTTGAAATTATGGATACGACCTGCATGGCGCTCTCCGTTTGGCGATGGGAAAATCGAGGGGGAGCGGGTCAGGTCCGGTTGTTGAGGCGTTCGGCGATCCACTGGTCGATCTCGACCGAATCCCAGCCCACGGCGCGCACGCCCAGGCGCAACGCCTGCGGAAACTGGCGCTTCTTCATCAGGTTGTAGATGTGGGCGCGTTTGAAGCCGGACTTCGCTTCAACTTCATCGAGCCGCAGGATGCGGCGCTCGTGCGGTGGCAGTACAGGTATTTGCGACATGGCGGTCACTCCTGAACGCTCAGTAGCGTTTGTTGGCGTGACCTCTATTCAATAGACATGGCTGCGGAAAAACATTGCAAATGCAATCTCCGCGACTGCACATACAAGATGGAAGAATTCACGCGGCTGCGCTACGGACATTCTTCCTGGCATTGGCGAACTTGCCGTTCAAGGTTCGCTCCGTGATGCCCATGGTGCCGCCATAGTGGGCGAGCAATGCGGTGACGATGGCCTCCTGCGTCTTGAAGCTGGAGTACGGCACGCCGGATGGGGATTGGCTCAGCATCAGCGTCAGCATGCCGCCGATGATGTTCAGGTATGTAGTTTCCGCCCGATCACTGATCACGCACTGCTTGGGAGCCAGCAGTACGGCGGACTGCTTTAGCAAGACTTCGTGTTGCTGTTGCAGTTCGCGCATCTCGCGTCGGCTATGGTCCAGCGCGGCCTGCAGAGCCAGCCGTTCCAGCAGGATTGCCTGTCCTGTCTCGATGGTGATGAAGGGATGCACCATGCGCTCGCCGCGACTGAACAGAAATCCCGGCCGATGCTCGGGATAGTGGGTGCGCATCCACCGCTTCAGATCGACATGGCGGACGGTCAGATCGAGTGAACTCACCAGATCTGGGTCATTAAGTGTGATCCCGTTCTTGCCGAAGGGTAGTTCGGCGTTGAGGATACCGTCGTAGATGCGTTCCGAGTACAGCCGACACTCGTTCCATCGCGGGCAGTCCAACATCTGCGGCAGACAACGCGGTGATGCGATCGATGCGACGATCACCGCTTCGTACCGCAACAACCCAGCCCACCGTATGGCAGCTTCGATGGGACGATAGAACACCTTTGATAGTGGTGGCTCCTTGTGCATGTTTTCGTCTCCTTTCGGAAGCGCTACATCACCGGCTCCTTCTTGCCCCACCAAGGGGCTGTTTTTTCGTTATGCCTGTGGCTGATGCCTGGGGCGATGCCCTGGAACATGGACGGAAGAGATCATGGCACCCGTCACAGGTGGTTCTCTCTTGCTCGATATGCAAGAATTGACCAGTTGCCGGTCCGTCGAGTAATAAGGAAGAAGCACGCTCGACAATTGCGCTCACGGTGCCAGCGTCATGGGGTGCGTCAAGCACATCAAGACCGATTCGATATGGTCTGATATCCCCACGGTTTCACAAGGCGCAGGGGATTGCATCCGCTGCTCCACGTCCAGAGGGACCTGGAGAAATCCGCGCATGTCATGCTTGTTTCGGCATCCTGATATATCGACATAGCATCTTGCGGCGAAGCATTTTGCTTGGTTCAATCCAACGCACTTTGCGTTCACGCGCCTGCGGTGTGGGCCAAACATGGTCACATCGCATCAGGATGCAGTGCAGTTCTATCGCCCGCTAGGCATCCTGCCTTCCCTTGAACTAGTCCGTGGTGCGAGAAGGCATCCGCCGCTCTTGATAGAAGCATCTTGCTGCCGCGATGACTTTGATGGGCGTGATGCGCGGAACATAGTCCAAGAACTCGACGGCGGTATGCCGCGAAGCCATGAATGACTTGCCCGCTGATTCTTATCCATTAATTCAATAATTGTTGTACTATCGAATCATGAACGAAGATCAAGCCGTTTCCGCCCTGAGCGCCTTGGCGCACACCCAGCGCCTGCGTGTGTTCCGCGCCCTGGTCGTCGCCGGCCCGGAAGGACTCACGCCCAGCGTGCTGGCCGACCAGCTCGACGTGGCCCGCAACACCTTGTCCTTCCATCTGAAGGAACTGGCCCACGCCGGCCTCGTCAGCATCGAGCAGCAAGGCCGCAACCTGATCTATCGCGCCGAATACGACCACATGAACGGCCTGATCGGCTACCTGACCGAGCATTGCTGCCAAGGCGGAGTGTGCGAGGTTTCCGAATCCACCCGCTGCGACTGCTGACGCCATGACCGACACGATCTACAACGCATTGTTCATTTGCACGGGTAATTCCGCCCGCTCCATCCTTGCCGAAGGCATGCTCAACGAGCTGGGCAAGGGCCGCTTCCACGCTTATTCGGCGGGCAGTCACCCCAAGGGCGAGGTTCATCCGCTGGCACTTGCCACGCTGGAGCGGCTGCACCTGCCGACGACCGGCTACCGCAGCAAGAGCTGGGACGAGTTCGTGGCACCGGGTGCGCCGGTGTTCGACTTCATCTTTACAGTTTGCGACAACGCTGCTGGGGAGGCTTGCCCGCTGTGGCCGGGCAAGCCGGTGTCGGCGCATTGGGGCGTCCCTGATCCGGCAGCCGTCGAGGGCACTGAGGAGCAACAGCGCAAAGCGTTCCTCGACGCCGCGATCACGCTGCGCCGACGCATTGAACTGTTCCTGTCGCTGCCGCTCCAGCGCCTGGACGCCATGTCGTTGCAGCGCGAGCTGCGCGACATCGGCCGCCAGTAAGGGCGGCGCGATGACTACAGAAACCGAAGCGGCCGGTCACGCGCCGGCCGCATCTGCCATGAGCAGCTTCGAGCGCTATCTGACCCTGTGGGTGCTGCTGTGCATCGTTGCCGGCATCGCGCTGGGCCAGTTCGCGCCGGGCGCGTTCCAGGCCATTGGCCAGCTGGAAGTCGCCCAGGTCAACCTGCCGGTGGGCTTGCTGATCTGGGTGATGATCGTGCCGATGCTGCTGAAGGTGGACTTCGGCGCACTCGGCCAGGTCAGGCGACACTGGCGCGGCATCGGCGTCACGCTGTTTGTGAACTGGGCGGTCAAGCCGTTTTCGATGGCGCTGCTGGCGTGGATCTTCATCCGCCATGTCTTCGCACAGTGGCTGCCGGCCGGGCAGCTGGACAGCTACATCGCCGGGCTGATCCTGCTGGCCGCCGCGCCCTGCACGGCGATGGTGTTCGTGTGGAGCCGGCTGACCGGCGGCGATCCGGTGTTCACGCTGTCGCAGGTGGCGCTGAACGACACCATCATGGTGTTCGCCTTCGCGCCCGTCGTCGGCCTCCTGCTGGGCCTGTCGTCGATCATCGTGCCATGGGCCACGCTACTGGTGTCGGTCGCGCTCTACATCGTCATTCCTGTCATCCTCGCGCAGCTCTGGCGCCGGGCGCTGCTGCGCCGGGGTCAGGTTGCGTTCGACCGGGCGCTGGAACGTATTGGCCCGCTGTCGATCGCCGCGCTGCTACTGACGCTGGTGCTACTGTTCGCCTTTCAGGGAGAGGCCATTATCCGGCAACCGCTGGTGATCGCCATGCTGGCGGTGCCGATCCTGATCCAGGTGTTCTTCAATTCCGGGCTGGCGTACTGGCTCAACCGCAAGGTAGGCGAGAAGCACAGCATCGCCGGCCCCTCGGCACTGATCGGCGCGAGCAACTTCTTCGAGCTGGCCGTGGCCGCCGCCATCAGTCTGTTCGGCTTCCACTCGGGCGCGGCGCTGGCCACCGTGGTTGGCGTGCTGATCGAGGTGCCGGTGATGCTGCTGGTGGTGCGCGTGGTCAACCGCTCGCGCGGCTGGTACGAGCGCCAAGCGTAATCATGGACAACACCATCCCGCGCTCTCGCGGCTGGCTGATTCCCTCGCTCGGACTGACGCAGATCGTCGCGTGGGGGTCGATGTTCTACGCCTACGGCGTCCTGATGCAGCCCATGCAGGACGAACTCGGCCTGTCCAAGCCCGCCATCGTCGGGGCTTATTCGGTGGCCTTGCTGATCTCGGGACTGCTTTCGACCGCGGCCGGCAGCATCATCGACCGCATCGGTGGACGTCTGCTGATGGGAAGCGGCGCCTTGCTGGCCGCCGTCATGCTCGCGTGCCTCTCGCGGGTACACAACGCGACGGAGCTTTACCTCGTGTGGGCCGGTATCGGCGTGGCCATGAGCGCGACCTTGTACCAGCCGGCCTTCGCGGTCATCACGCAGGTCCATGGCAGCAACTATCGCCGGGCGATCACGCACCTGACGTTGTTCGGCGGTTTCGCCAGCACGGTATTCTGGCCGCTGACGCAAACGCTGTTGCAACACGTCGGCTGGCGCGAGGTCTGGTTGATCTATGCGGCCGCGAACCTGCTGATCTGCCTGCCCATCCATGCCAGCCTGCCAAAGGGACGCGGCCCGGCACACGGCACACCCCCAGCGCGGACGGAAACCCGATCCCGCAATCTCACCGCGGTCATGCGCGAACCGGTGTTCTATCTCGTCACGGCGGCTGTGACGCTGAATGCACTGGTGTTCGCGGCGATGTCGCTGCACATGATCCCAGTCTTGCAGGCACATGGCATCTCTGCCGCAAATGCGGCCTGGGTCGGTGCGCTGATCGGGCCAATGCAGGTACTCGGCCGTGTGGTGCAAGCCACGGTCGGCAAGCGGGCCAGCACGCGCCAGGTCGGCATGGCGGCCATCAGTCTGCTGCCGCTGTCATTGCTCCTGCTCTTTGCTTCCGAGCAGTGGCTGCCGGTGTATGTCGTGTTTGCCGCGCTCTACGGCATCGGCAATGGCGTCATGACGATCGTACGAGGCGCCTTGCCCGCCGAGCTGTACGGTCGGGCCGCTTATGGCGCCATCAGCGGCGCGATGGCGACACCCGTGCAGATCGCAGTGGCCGCCGGCCCCTTCGTGGCCTCGCTGCTGTATTCCGCCGGCAACGGCTATCCCGGCACGCTGCTGGCCCTGACCGGCATCAGCGCGGCGGGCGCGATCCTGTTCGGCTATGTGATCAGGCATCTGCGCCAGCAATCCATGCTTCTCTCGAACGAAGGCACCTCGACATGAGCCACATCACGATCTACCACAATCCCGATTGCGGCACGTCACGCAACGTCCTCAGCCTGATTCGCAACAGCGGCGAGGAACCGGCTGTCATCGAATATCTGAAGACACCGCCCGACCGCGACATGCTGAAGGCGCTGATCGCCGCGATGGGCATCCCGGTACGCGCGGTGCTGCGCGAGAAAGGCACGCCGTATGCGGAACTCGGCCTGGGAGATCAGAAGTGGAGCGACGAGCAATTGATCGACTTCATGCTCCAACATCCGATCCTCATCAACCGACCTATCGTGGTCACGCCGCTGGGCACGCGCCTGTGCCGCCCGTCGGAAACAGTGCTCGACATCCTGCCGCAACCGCAGCGCGGCGCGTTCAACAAGGAAGACGGCGAGCCGGTAGTGGATGTGGAGGGCCGTCGTGTCTGAATCCCGTCTCGACCTGCCGAACATCGACGCCGCATTGCTCCAGCCGCCGGACATGGAACGGCTACTGGCACCCGAACGTTCCACCCATGCGCCACGCTTCCTGCTGCTCTACGGCTCGCTGCGCGAACGCTCGTTTAGCCGACTGGCCGCCGAAGAGGCAGCCCGCGTGCTGCGGGCGTTGGGCGGCGAGACGCGGCTGTTCAACCCGTCGGGCCTGCCGCTGGTGGATGACGCGACCGAGGATCATCCCAAGGTCAGGGAACTGCGCGAACTCGCGCAGTGGGCCGAGGGTATGGTGTGGAGTTCGCCGGAGCGCCATGGCGCGATGTCCGGCCTGATGAAAACGCAGATCGACTGGATTCCGCTGTCAGTCGGCGCGGTGCGTCCGACTCAGGGCAAGACGCTGGCAGTGATGCAGGTGTCGGGCGGCTCGCAATCTTTCAATGCTGTCAATCAGATGCGCGTGCTGGGCCGCTGGATGCGGATGCTGACCGTCCCCAACCAGTCCTCGGTCGCCAAGGCGTATCAAGAATTCGATGAAGCGGGACGCATGAAACCGTCGGCCTACTACGACCGCATTGTGGACGTGATGGAGGAACTGATGAAGTTCACGCTGCTCACGCGCGATGCGTCGCCGTATCTGGTGGACAGGTATAGCGAGCGCAAGGAAAGCGCCGAGGCGTTGACCAAGCGCATGCAGCAGGCGGTAATCTGATAACCCCTGATTCCATTCGCCTATCGCCGCACGACGGCCTTGGCCACTGGAGGCCCCATTGCATCGCGACAGCATCGTAGGGCGGTGCGACTGCGAAAAGAGCAGTCCTTGGACTTCAATGGAAGTCGTTGGATGAACTTTGTTGCCGAGGGCGAAAAACAAGGCTATAATTGAGTTCTTCACTGATCACCACAGTGAAGAAAGTGATTGGGAAACAGAGACTTAGCGCTCTAGTGCATGACTCGTTTCCCGCTCCAAATTCGATCCTCAGTGCGTCGCTGGGATCAAAAAGAAGAGGCCTTAATGGCCTCTTTTTTTTTGGGGATTTTTTACCTATGGCTGGGTTGGCGGCTGCTTACCCGGCAATTTCAGCACTGGTTAGATCAAGCGCCGCTTCAGAGCCCCAGGCGTGCGCTGGGTTACACCCACAACGCCAGCAGCGCGGCAGCCAGGGCAGGGGGCATTACCAATAGCCCCAGGCGTAAAAAGTGCCAGGCCCCCACGTGCTCTCCTTCACGGCGGATCGCGACCAACCATAGCAGCGTGGCCAGCGATCCGGTAATCGACAGATTCGGGCCCAGGTCCACGCCGATCAGCAAAGCCGCGGTAGTTTGCTGCGGCAACTCGACGACCGACCCCATGGCCCCGGCAATCAGCCCGGTCGGCAGGTTGTTCATCAGGTTGCTGGCAATAGCAACCCCTGTGCCCGCTACCCAACTGGCTGTGTTCGGCGAGCCCTCGGCGAGCGCCGCCAGCGCATGGGCAAGACGCACCACCAGGCCGGTTTGGGCGACCGCTTCGACCAGCACGAACAAGCCTGCTACAAGTGGCAGCACGCCCCACGCGACATGGCGCAACACTGGCGTCGGGCTGCGCCGCTGGCGCAGGTGGATCAGGGCGGTGGTCGCTACCCCCGCGCAGAATGTCGGCAGCCCCAGCGCCTGGTCCAGCGCCGAGGCGCCCAGCAGCAAGACCGCGGTGAAGGCGATACCCACTGCGCACAAACGTGCGCCCGCGCTCAGTGGCAGGGTTTGAACGTTCAAGGCCAGCGGCTGGCGGATCTGTCGGCGCTGGGACAGGCGCAGGGCCACGTAGGTCAGGGCAATTGCCGCCAGTGATGGCAGGCTGAACTGTCTTAACCAGTCCAGTAGCGGCGGCATCTGGCTGCCAAATACCACGAGGTTGGCCGGGTTCGAGATGGGCAGCACGAAGCTGGCGGCGTTGGCGATGAAGGCGCAGATGAACAGGTACGGCAAAGGCTCGGCCTTGGCGGCCTTGCACGCAGCGTAGACTGCTGGGGTCAGCACCACCGCCGTGGCATCGTTGGACAAAAAAACAGTGACCAGCGTCCCCACCAGGAACACCAGGTCGAACAGCCGTTGCCCCGAGCCTCGCGCGTGCTGGACGGCATAGTGGGCCAGCCAGTCGAACAGGCCTTCCTGGCGAGCAAGCTCGGCCAGCACCATCATGCCGATCAGGAACAGGTAGACGTCGCTGCCTTCGGCCACCGCAGCCAGCGCGCTGTGCGGCGTGATCAGGCCAAGAGCGGTCAGCAGCAGTGCGCCGCCCATGGCCCAGACGTACTCCGGGATACGCCAGGGGCGCAGGATGACGCCGCAAGTGGCGAGGGCGGCTACGACCCAGATGATCGATGCGTTTTCGCTGACAGGCATGGAGGGGCGGTTTCCGGGAGGGATCGCGAAACAGGGGCGTGATCGGCAGCTGTCTTACGCGCCGGTTTCAACCCAATTGCAAGCGGTTGCGGCCGCTCCTTGACAATGTACAGTAGCCTGCTGGGCGCATGCGAGCAGTGTTTGGGCGGCTGAAGCGAGGATCAGGCCCAGAAGCCGAACAGTACCAGGGCTGTAACGCCAAGCCCCACCGCAATCGAGCAACCACCCAGCGACAGTGCAGCCCGGCCTTGCCGATACCAGCCGTCGTGGCCCAGTTGTCGTGCCGGTGCCAGCAGGCTGCGCCAGCGTAGCTCTGTCTCATGAAACGCTTGCAAGTTAGCCGGGTCCGCATCCAGCCAGCGGCGGAAGTCGATCCGCTCGCACGCTGTCACCTGTGGGCTCTGCAAGCGCACATACCATTGCCCGGCAACACTCGCCAGTACATCCCGGCGCGAGCGGCCCACCTGCAGCGCTTGGTCCATGTTCCGTTCAATGCTTGCCAGTGGTAGATCAAGGCGGGTAGCGATCGTGGCAAAGTCCAGCTGGTCCAGGCGGTTGAGCAGAAACACCTGCTGCACGCGCCGTGGCAGCCGTTTCAGGGCATGTAGAAGGGCATCGTCGGCATTGTGTTCGGCGGCAGCGGTTGGGTGTTCAAGGGGCAGCAGCAGACGGGTCATGGACAGCTCCTTGCTCTATAAAGGGGGAGGGGTGGGGGCATCTTCCCTGATGCGTGATCAGCGTAGGCGAAACGAGATTGATTCTCAAGTGCTGATTCCGCAAAGTTTTGTAATGAGCGTTCACGCCCTGAAACACCTTTGCTATCATGCGCGCCATCACGATCTTCATTAGCCTGAAGAGCCAAAAAAAAGACCCGGCAAAAAGCCGGGTCAAAAACCGTGATTAGCCTGATGAGGAGATAATCTGAGAGCGACCTAAGCTCCAGGTTATCCAGCAGATCTCGCGATCAGCTGAGTGCAATAATAATCGTTATCATTTGCCAGTCAAATGAATTTTCGCTAATTCGGTAAAAAAGTTTTACCGATGCGCTTCCTTGTCCCGGCAATCGGGGCATTTGCCGTTCCAGGCCATCACGTTTTCTCCCTTCTTCATTACTTGAAAACCGGTTCTCCGGCGCCTTTGTGCTCCAGCAGTGCGCGCGCCATGTCCATCATGTGCATCAGGGCGAAGGTCAGCTCACGCTGGCTACCGTGCTGGTGGCTTGCGGTTTCCTGGGCGGTTGCAGCGGCGCAACGCAGCAGGGCGATGGCATGCTGCTGGGCCTGGTCGTTGGTTACGCCTTCGTGCAGCGTCCAGATCTTGTTGTCCAGGCTGGGCCGTGGCGGGTTCGGGTTGAGGTAGTAATCGAGAGCGCGGCGGGCCGCTTCGCTGTCGAGATCTGTTTCGTCGTTTTTCGGTGGTTTCATCGCGATACCTTCTGATTTCCCTTCAAACACACTGGAAATACAGGATAGGTCAATCTGTACTGTTAGGTACCAGATAAATAATTCAGATTGTGTATTGCTGTGGGTAATACAGTCCGTATTGTTGCCGCTCATGGAAAACTGGAACGCATTTCTCAAGCGCTACAAGCGCGAACATAACCTCAGCCAGCTCAAGCTGGCTGAACGCCTGGGCATGACTCAGGGCGGCGTGGGGCATTGGCTGCGCGGCACGCGGCGGCCGACGGTGGAAACCATCAACGAAAAGCTCGAGAAACTCGGCCTGGTGTTTTTGGAAGCACAAGTCATGGTGGTAGAGCGCAACATCGTGCGCGAAGCCCCTGGGCGTTATGCAGTCGAGCAGCCGGTGTCGGGCGAAGCGCTGCTTTATGCAAGCTTTCGCTTCCCGGTGTTGGCTTGGTCCGACTTGCAGGGGCCTTTGCCTGAAACAGCCAAGTCCAACGAGCAGACCGATTACATGCCAGCAGGTAATGCGTTCTGGCTGTTGGTTGAAAACGACTCG
>NZ_BCBQ01000112.1:0-17854 GCF_001320885.1 Pseudomonas sp. NBRC 111140 | reverse complement strand
ACCGCCGACAAGCTGGTGCTCACCACCAACGCCTTCGGCATGAGCTTCGGCTTCCTCAAGGGCCGCATGCTGCCGGTGTTCACCTACGGCAGCATCACCCGGCCGCTGACCGAGGACGAACAGGCACGTCTTGGCGGCAAGCCCTACTGGGGCGTGATCCCGGCCGACCCGTTCGGCACCACCATGCGCCGCACCGTCGACAACCGCCTGTTGATCCGCAACAGCTTCAGCTACAACCCCGACGGGCGCAGCAATGGCAAATACCTGGAGCGCTTCGTCCAGCGCCACCGCGAATCGTTCGCCCGACGCTTCCCGATGTTGCCCAATGTGAACTTCGAATATACCTGGGGCGGTGCACTGGCATTATCGCGCAACCACATGGGCTTCTTTGGCAAGTTGGCGCCCAATGTTGTAGGTGCACTGTGCTGCAACGGCCTGGGCGTTACCCGTGGCACCGTTACCGGCAAGTTGCTGGCCGACTGGCTGGCTGGCGACAAGCACGAGCTGATCGAGTTTTTGCTCAATGCCCCCGGGCCCTCTGCAAACCCGCCGCAACCCCTGGTTTCCCTGGGGCTGAACGCCAACCTCATGTGGGGGCAGTTCCGCGCTGGCAAAGAAAGCTGATCGTCAGCTGAGTTAGGCCAATAGAACATTTACGTCGGCATTGGTTGGCCGGCACGGGCGCGGCTTGCCCGAACTTGATGATCGAGATGCGCAGTTCGATCACCCGGGGCTGAAGGCGGTTTTCAGTTTCGCGGACGCGCTCGCCCTGCAAATGTGCATGTAACAGAAATGGTAGGAACAATAATGACAAGTCCGAATGTTTCGATTGAAGATGTACCGATCAACAACTTCCACCAGTGGCTGACCCTGCGCTCCGGTGGCGGCTCGTTCGTCGACGGCTATGTACTGAGCATCATCGGCGTGGCCATGGTGCAGATGTCCGCAGGGCTCAACCTGACCAGTTTCTGGCAGGGCATGATCGCCGCCTCGGCGTTGATCGGCATTTTCTTCGGTGGTTTCTTCGGCGGTTGGCTGACCGACCGCTTCGGCCGCAA
Organism: Pseudomonas sp. NBRC 111140; assembly: GCF_001320885.1. Lineage (NCBI taxonomy): Bacteria > Pseudomonadati > Pseudomonadota > Gammaproteobacteria > Pseudomonadales > Pseudomonadaceae > Pseudomonas > Pseudomonas sp. NBRC 111140. The sequence goes on along the minus strand of NZ_BCBQ01000112.1, from coordinate 16,796 downwards.
GCGCGTGTTCTTCGTTGGCCCGACCTTGTTCATCCTGGCTTCGGTCGCGCAGTTCTGGGTCGAGTCGGCGCTGGTATTGTTCCTGCTGCGGTTCGCCATCGGTATTGCCGTGGGTATCGAATATCCGGTCGCCACGTCGCTGCTGGTGGAGTTTCTGCCCAGGAAGAACCGTGGCCCGCGCCTGGCTACCCTGACGGTGTTGTGGTTTGCCGGCGCCGCCACTGCCTATCTGGCGGGTGAGGCCATCCTTCGCCACGGCGGCGACGATGCCTGGCGCCTGGTGCTGGCCAGCGCCGCAGTGATCGGTGCGCTGCTGTTCGCCATCCGCCTGGGTACTCCCGAATCGCCACGCTGGCTGATCAGCAAGGGCCGCTCGGCCGAGGCCGATGAGGTGATCAAGCGCGTCTACGGCCAGGGGTTTTCGCTGAGCAACCTGCCGGAAGAGCCCAAGACCCGCAAACTGTCGTTCCTCAGCCTGCTGCACTCCGGCTATGGCAAGCGCATGTTGTTCGTCACCATGTTCTGGACCTGCTCGGTGATCCCTGTGTTTGCGGTGTACGCATTCGCCCCGAAAGTGCTGGGCGCGCTGAACCTCAAAGGTGACTGGGCATCGATCGGCTCCATTGCAATCACCTTCCTCTTCGTGGTCGGCTGTATTGTGGGCACCCGCCTGCTCAACACCATCGGCCGGCGCACCACGCTGTTGCACAGCTTCTTCTGGTCGGGGTTGGCGCTGCTGGGCCTGGGTGCCTTCAGCAACGGCAACGAGATGCTCATCCTGGTGCTGTTTGGTGCCTATGCCTTGTTCATCGGTGGCGCCCAGGTGCTGCAGCTGGTGTACCCCAACGAATTGTTCCCCACCGAAATCCGTGCCGGCGCCGTGGGCGTGGGCACCTCCATGTCGCGGGTCGGTGCCGCCGTCGGCACCTGGCTGGTGCCCATCGCCCTCGATAGCTACGGCATCGGCGCCACCATGTACGCCGCCGCTGCCGTGACCTTCGTCGGCCTGGCTTTCTCGGTTGCCCTGGCCCCGGAAACCCGCTCGCTGAACCTGCAACAAGCGGCTTCGCTGAGCTGAAACCCTACAACCCGCCGCAGCGTCTTTGCGTTGCGGCCTTCACAACACTGAGCAACGCACTGGAGAACCTACCGTGAAATTCGAAGGCATCTACACCCCGGCAATCACTCCGCTGGCTGCGGACGGCTCGATCGACAAGGCGGCGTTCGCCGAGGTCCTCGAATACCTGGTCGAGTCGAAAGTCCACGGCGTCATCATTGGCGGCTCCACCGGCGAGTACTACGCCCACACCACCCAGGAGCGCATCGACCTGGCTGCCCAGGCCAAGGACGTGCTCAACGGCCGCCTGCCGCTGATCGTCGGCACCGGTGGCATCCGTACCGAAGATGCGGTTGCCTTCGCCCAGCACGCCAAGGAAATCAAGGCTGACGCGCTGCTGGTCGGCACCCCACCGTACGCGCTGCCGACCCAGCAGGAAATCGCCCTGCACGTGAAGGCTGTCGACGCTGCCGCCGGTCTGCCGATCATGCTCTACAACTACCCAGGCCGCATGAGCGTGAGCATGGGTGAAGCATTCTTCGACGCCGTGGCCGACCTGAAGAACATCGTCGCCATCAAGGAAAGCTCCGGTGACATGGCCCAGCTGCACCGCCTGGCCATCCATCGCCCGAACATCCAGCTGTCGTGCGGCTGGGACGACCAGGCCCTGGAGTTCTTCGCCTGGGGCGCCCAGAGCTGGGTCTGCGCCGGTTCCAACTTCATCCCGCGCGAGCACGTGGTCCTCTACGAGGCCTGCGTGATCGAGAAGGACTTCGCCAAAGGCCGCAAGATCATGGCCGCCATGATGCCGCTGATGGACTTCCTGGAAGGTGGCAAGTTCGTCCAGGCCATCAAGAACGGCGTGGCCCTGAATGGCTTGAAAACCGGCGGCGTGCGCAAGCCGCTGTACGACCTGGATGACGCCGAGAAGCAAGCACTCAAGCGCGTGGTCACCGAGCTGAAAGCCACCATCGCCCAGATCAAATAAGGAGGCCGGAAAAATGGCTGAATTGCTGAGCAAGGAACAATACGCGGCCATCGCCGCCGAACTGCAACTGCGGACCAAGGCCTTCATCGACGGCGAATTCCGCGATGCCATCTCGGGCAAGACCTTCGTCACCACCAACCCGGCCACCGGCAAGCAACTGGCCGAGGTCGCCGCCTGCGACGTCAACGATGTCAACGTCGCCGTGGCCGCTGCCAAGCGTGTGTTCGAAGCAGGCACTTGGTCGAAGATGCAGCCCAGCGACCGCAAGCACGTGCTGCAGAAGTTCGCCCAGTTGCTGGAGGACAATGCCCACGAGCTGGCCGTGCTGGAAGCGTTGGACAGTGGCAAGCCGGTCAGCGAGTGCCAGACAGTCGATGTACCGGAAACCATCCACACGCTCCGCTGGCACGCCGAGCTGATCGACAAGATCTACGACGCCACCGCGCCGACCGGCAACGCAGCCGTCACCATGGTGGTGCGTGAAGCCATTGGCGTAGTCGGCCTGGTGCTGCCGTGGAACTTCCCGCTGCTGATGCTGGCCTGGAAGATTGCCCCATCGCTGGCTGCCGGTTGCTCGATTGTGGTCAAACCGGCCAAAGAAACCACCCTCAGCGCCCTGCGCGTGGCCGAGCTGGCCCACGAGGCCGGCATCCCGGCCGGTGTGTTCAACCTGGTGCCTGGCGGTGGCCGCGAAGTGGGTGAGGCCATCGGCCGGCACATGGATATCCCGATGGTCAGCTTCACCGGCTCGACCGACACTGGCCGCCTGTTCCTGAAATACGCTGCCGAGTCCAACCTCAAGCGCATCGTCCTGGAGCTGGGTGGCAAGAACCCGGCCGTGGTCATGAACGACGTCGAGGACCTGGACGAAGTGGCCCAGTTCGTCACCGCCGGTGCGTTCTGGAACATGGGGGAGAACTGCTCGGCCTCGTCGCGCCTGATCGTGCACAAGGACGTGAAGGACGAGCTGCTGAGCCTGATCGCCAAGCACCTGAAGGGCTGGAAGCTGGGCGACCCGCTGGACCCGGACAACCGCCTGGGCGCCATGGTCAGCAAGTCGCATTTCGAGAAGGTCAAGTCGTACCTGGAATACGCTGCCGAGCAGAAACTCAGCATCGTTCAGGGGGGCGAAACCGAGGACGGCGTGTTCGTGCAGCCGACCATCGTCGACAACGTTGGCCGTGACAACAAACTGTTCGTCGAGGAAATCTTCGGCCCGGTGCTGAGCGTGACCAGCTTCGAGACCATCGACGAGGCGATCGAGCTGGCCAACGACACCGTATACGGCCTGGCGGCTTCGGCCTACACCGGCAGCCTGCGCAATGCGCTGCGCCTGTCGCGTGAAATCCGCGCGGGTGTGGTCACAGTCAACTGCTTCGGCGAAGGTGACGTGACCACGCCGTTCGGTGGCTACAAAGAGTCTGGCTTTGGTGGGCGCGACAAGTCCATCTGGGCCCACGACCAGTACACGGAGCTGAAGACCATCTGGATCAACGCTTCGTGATTCGAGCAAGACCGGTGCTGTTCTGACGGAGCTCAGCACCTGGCCGCCCCTGCTGTTGCAGTGGCGGCCTTTTTATTACTTGAACTTGGGCCCCGAGCGGGTATTCAGCCCTTTGGCCAAACGGTCATACAGCACCACGTTCACCGTCGCTGCCAGGTTCATGCAACCCTCGGTCGGAATGTAGATAGTCTCTTCACACCACCCCCGCACTTCCTCGCTCAACGAACCATCCTCCGGCCCGAAGATGTAGATGGCCCGATCCGGGTGGGTATATTCCGGCAAGGGCCGTGCACCTTCCACCAGCTCCACCGCCACTGGCGTGCAGCCCAGCGGGATGATGCGCTGCAGATCGTCGATGCCGATCAGCGGGATGTCGTAGTGCACGCGCTTGGTGTCGGTGACGAAGTCACGCGCGCGCTCATACCGTTTGCCGGTGTAAAACACCGAATTGACGCCATAGCAGCCCGCGGCGCGCATCACCGAGCCGACGTTTTCTGCCGACTTTGGGTTGAACAGGCCGATGCAGCTGTATCGTTTGTTTGCCACGTACCGGGGCCCTTCGCGAAAAAAGCGCGATTATACGGGCTGCCCGGTAGCTGCGGGGGGCAAATCGATGGTCAGTCTTTCTTCAGCATGCCCGCAAGACCAGCGAACGGGTTGTGAGTGGCCTTGGCGATGCTCGGGGTGCTGGTGGAGCCTTCGCTGAAGTACTGCTGGTCGGTGTAGCGCGAGTGCTCGTTGTCGTGGCAGTAAAGGCACAGCAGCTCCCAGTTGGAGCCGTCCTGCGGGTTGTTGTCGTGGTTGTGGTCGCGGTGGTGCACGGTCAGCTCGCTCAGGCGCTTGCCGGCGAACTCGCGGGCGCAGCGGCCACAAACGTGCGGGTACATTCTCAGGGCCTTGTCGCGGTAGCCCATTTCCTTGTCGCGCTTGGCGTCGGCCAGAATGCGGTCGAGGCGCGCGGTGGCGGCGGCGGAAGAGGTGGAGCTCATGGTGTTTCCTTTGTTCTGATCAGGCAGATGACGGTTATGTCATTGAGTCTAGCGCGCTTGCAGGGCAGGCGGACAGGCGAAAGCTTTGATTTAGGCGTAGGCTGTTGGAAGGTTCCCGACAGGAGGTTGCTGATGTTTCACGCGATCCTCACCGCGCTGTTGCTGGCAGGCTGGCCCCTGGCCGAAGCCGCCAGCACGCCACCCCGGCTCACTACCCCGGTACCCGGCGCACCCGGTACGCCGACGCCTACGCCATACCCGCAGATAACCCCGAGTACGCCGCCCAAGGCCTATGACAGCCAGCCGGGGGCGCCGCTGTTGCCACCGATGCCGGTGCCCGGGCCGCCGAAGGACCAGCCATTGCCGGGGTTGCGGCCAGAACCGCCGAAACCGGCGGTGGATGATGATTGATATAGCAGACGTGTGTGGCGGTGGTTTTTGGGGCTGCTTTGCAGCCCATCGCGACACTAGGCCGCTTCCACAGATACCGCGCAGGACTCATGTGGGAGCGGCCTTGTGTCGCGAAAGGGGCGCAAAGCGCCCCTAGCTATCTCAAACGATACCCAGCTCGCCGAATACGAACGCATATTCCAGCGCCACATCCTTCAGCCCTTGGTATCGCCCGCTCATCCCGCCATGCCCTGCGCCCATTTCGGTCTTGAGCAGCAGCAGGTGGTCGTCGGTCTTGCGCGTACGCAACCGCGCCACCCATTTGGCCGCTTCCCAGTACTGCACGCGGCTGTCGTTGTAACCCGCCACCACCAGCATCGCTGGATAGTCCTGGGCCTTTACGTTCTCATAAGGTGCATACGCCTTGATGCGCTCGTAAACCTGCGGTTCCTCTGGGTTGCCCCATTCGTCGTATTCGGTCACGGTCAGCGGTAGCTCGGGGTCGAGCATGGTGTTGAGCACGTCGACGAACGGCACTTCGGCAATCGCGCAGCGGAACAGCTCGGGGCGCAGGTTGAGCACCGTGCCGATCAGCAGGCCGCCGGCGCTGCCGCCGCTGATGGCCAAGCGATCGGCAGCCGTCACGCCTTTGGCGATCAGGTGTTCGGCGCAGGCGATGAAGTCGCTGAAGGTGTTGTGCTTGTACTCCTGCTTGCCCGCGCGGTACCAGGCTTCACCCAGTTCACCGCCGCCGCGCACGTGGGCGATGGCAAAGGCCACGCCACGCTCCAGCAGGCTCAGGCGCGCATGGGAGAACCACGGGTCGAGGCTTTCCCCATAGGCGCCGTAACCGTACAGGTACAGTGGCACGGTCTTGCCCTGGTCGCGGCGACGGCGTACCAGGCTGATCGGCACCTGGGTGCCGTCCGCCGCAGTCGCCCACAGGCGCTCGCTGACATAGTCATCGGCATCGAACGCACCCAGCACCGGGGTTTGCTTGAGCACAACCTGCGCGCCCGTGGCCAGCTCCAGCTGGCGCACCTGGGCCGGGCGATTGAGGGCTTCGTAGCGCAGGCGCACGCGTGTGCTGACGAACTCCAAGCTGTCCTGTACGTACAGGCTGTAGGCGGCGTCGGGTAGCTCGACGCGATAGGCCGACAGCCCCTGCGGGCGTACTTCGATGATTGGCAGGCCGCCTTCACGCAGGCTCAGGGTGAGGGCGCTGGCATTGAGGCTGAGGCCTTCGAGCATGATTGCGTCGCGGTGCGCCACCAGCACCTGCCATTGCTCACGGCCTGGCACTGGCGCGACAGGGGCATGGTAAAGAGCGAAGTTGATGCCGTCCTGGTTGGTACGGATGAACCAGCGCCACTCGCCGTCGAGCTGGCCATGGTCGGGGAAATATTCATGGCCTTCGACACGCGGCGCCAGGCAGGTGAACGGCGCCTGCGGGGTTTCGGCGTCCAGTACCCAGGCTTCGCTGGTGGTCTTGCTGTTCAGCAGCAGCACCAGTTGGCGCTCGGAGCTGGTGCGATAGCAGTGCAGGAAGAAGCGCCCGTCGGGCTCTTCGAACACGGTCTGCACGGCGTCAGTTCCCAGGGTGTGGCGATGCAGGCGCCATGGCCGATGGGTGTCGTCCAGTTCGGCGAAGAACAGCGTTTGGCTGTCGTTGGCCCAGGTCAGGCTGCCGTCGCAGTCGTCGAAGGGCAGGGGCGTGACGCTGCCACTGGCCAAGTCCTTGACGTACAGGGTGTAGATTTCGTCGCCGCTGGTGTCGAGGCTGTAGGCCAGCAGGCGGTGGTCGGGGCTGACGTTGAACGCCCCCAGCGACAGGAAGCCGCCATTGGCCAGGGCGTTGGGGTCGAGCAGCAGTTGCTCCTGGCTTTCATCGACGGTGTTCGAATCGTCGGCAGGGCGTGGGCAGCGGTAGTGACGTGGGTACTCGTCGCCGGCGGTGGTGCGGGTGTAGTACAGGTAGGGGCCCCAGGGCGACGGCAGCGACAGGTCGGTTTCCAGGATGCGACCCTTGATCTCTTCGAACAACTGCTCACGCAACGCTGCCTGGTCGGCCAGGCAGGCTTCCTGGTAGGCGTTTTCGGCTTGCAGGTAGGCGAGTACCTCGGGGGTGTCGCGCTGTTGCAGCCAGGCGTACGGGTCGGCGGCGTTATCGGCGTGGGCGATGGGCGGCTGAGGCTTGTTGGGCATGGGTGATCTCTTGGCTGGGGACAGGCAAACACTGTCTGCGCCCGGAAAAGTGTTTATCATAGGCATCTCTTTGCCTGGCTTGCACGAACACCATGACCGAGAACGACTACACCTTCGCCTGGGGCCTGTACGCTGTGGCCGCGCTGGGCTGCCTGCTGGTGGGCTTCAAGCTCACCGGCTGGATGTGGCGCTGGCTGCGCGAACCGCTGCGGGTGGTGCTGGCGGTGCTGCTGCTGACGCCGACCATCGTCGACCCGGTAAAGGACAGCTTCGCCCCGGCCATTGCCATCACCGCGTTGGACGTCGCCTTCAAGGTCGGTAACAACGCCTGGCGAGCAGTGTCCGACTTCGCCATGTATGGCTTGATCGCCTTTGGCCTGTATTTCCTCTTCGTGCTGCTGCGCTGGCCGCTTGAAAAACGCGCCCGTGAGCGCCGCGCGCAGGCCGAAGCCGCCGCCAAGCGCCAAGCGGTTGAAGATGATGCAGTCGTTGCCCATGCGCCGCTGGCCGCTGAGCGCGGCGACCGTTACCGTGACGCCCCGCCCCCAGCCGCCCCGCGTGGCGGTGGCCGGGTCGAGCCCCGTCTGTAAACGGAGACACGCCTATGTGTGAACTGCTGGGCATGAGTGCCAACGTCCCTACCGACATCGTTTTCAGCTTCACAGGCCTGATGCAGCGCGGTGGGCGCACCGGCCCTCACCGTGATGGCTGGGGTATCGGCTTTTACGAAGGCCGTGGCCTGCGCCTGTTCCAGGACCCAGCCGCGAGCAGCGAATCGGAAGTGGCTAACCTGGTGCAGCGCTACCCGATCAAGAGCGAAGTGGTGATCGGTCATATCCGCCAGGCCAACGTCGGCAAGGTGTGCCTGTCCAACACCCACCCGTTCGTGCGGGAAATGTGGGGGCGCAACTGGTGCTTCGCGCACAACGGCCAGTTGGGCGACTTCAAGGGCCAGGCCAGCTTCTACCGGCCGGTCGGTGATACCGACAGCGAGGCGGCTTTCTGCGACCTGCTCAACCGCATTCGCAGTGCCTTTCCAGAGCCGGTACCGGTGGAACAGCTGCTGCAGGTGCTGGTCGAAGCCTGTGCGGGTTACCGTGGGCAGGGCGTGTTCAACTGCATGCTCAGTGACGGCGACTGGCTGTTCTGCTTCTGCTCGACCAAGCTGGTGCACATCACCCGGCGAGCGCCGTTTGGCGCTGCACGCTTGAAAGATGTCGACCTGATCGTTGATTTTCATACCGAAACCACCCCCAACGACGTGGTCACGGTGATCGCCACCGAGGCCCTGACCGAAAACGAGACCTGGCACCGCTACGAGCCGGGTCAGTGGGCGCTGTGGCGCCATGGCGAATGCGTGGCGCACGGCCAAAGCTAAGGACGCTGCATGTTCAGAAGTTACCTGCGGTTGCTGCTGTTCACCTTCGGCCTGCTGGCCGGCATTCAGGTCCCGGGGCTGGTCAAGGACTATAGCCAGCGGGTCGAGGCGCACCTGTTCGAGTCGCGCGAGGCGCTCGACGGGTTTCGGCAAACGGCTGAGCGCTTTTTCAAAGGCGACTTGCAGGCGCTGCTGCAGCATTACCGCAGCAGTGACGACCCGGTGTTCAACAGTGATGCCAACAGCATCGAAAGCCTGATGATCCGCAACGAACTGCTGGAAAACGAATGGCAGGCGCTGCAAGGGCCGTGGGCCGAGCGTACCTGGCATGTGCTGGTGCAGGCCGACCCGCAGTTGCGCGAAGAAACCCTCAATGGCTATAGCTACCAGATTTTGCTGGTGCCCGAGGCGATTGGCTGGGGCGTTGGCGCAGGGTTTGTGCTGGCCTTTGTGGTCGAAAGCCTGTTGCTGGGGATTGGCTGGGTGATCCTGGGTGGGCGGCGCAGGGCGGTGAAAGAAAGCTGGCGCTAAGCTGCGCGCAGCGCCCCCTGGGCTTTAGCAGTGATGCCAAGATTGTCGGGCCGGCGACACTCTCTGGCTCCATGACCTGCAGGCCGTGGCCGGGCCTCTCATGCGAACGCAGTCGTCAGGACAAGGCGGTCGCATGAAAGCCATGTTGTAATTGGAGAAGGAAACTGCATTTCATCACGTTTTGTCCGTGGATGATTTAGCAATATCCAAGAACTCAAAATTGCAGGATAGTTTGAACTTGGATGTTTCCTTGTTTGTTTTGGGAGGGGCATTTTTCAGGGGGGCGGGCATGTCTGGCGTCCTGCTGTGCTCAGCCTCGAAACTGCCAGAAACATCGGTAATCTTGAAGTTTCCCATTTTTGTATCAAACTTTACTGTTCCAACCATGCTGCCGGAAATCATGCCGTCATAAATGCATTTGACGAAAATATTATTGTTAAAATCGCTGGTCGAGTAAACTCCATCCGGAAGTCCTTTTTTTATAGATACGACGACGCGATCAAACGGTTTGTCTAGAATGGCGACACCTCTCCAATAGTTCGCATCACTGATAGTTAAATATACATCGATAGGTTTGAGAGGCGCTTCTCGTCCGAGTGGCCATTTCATCTTGCCTTTGAACTTTCCGGGGTGGCTGTCGGATGTTTTGGGCTCACCGTAAAATGGATCCTCAAGCAGTTGCTTTTCACTTTTCATGATCGTTCACTCTACGCTGGTGTGCAGTAGTTGCACGAACGGTAAACTACGCGGCATAACCCGAATTTACTACTGGCAGAATTATCAGGTGCGGAGTTTGGCGTTTTCTCTGCTGGAACCGCCAGTTCAATCGTTTCCACAGGACTTGGGTGGCAGCCATTCACGGGATGAGAACCGTAGGCGGTAGTCCAAAAACCACGCTGGTCGTATCAGAAGAGCATTATCCGCTGCCCCCCCACATCCCGCGCATACGCTTCCAGCACCTGTCGACAAACCCCAACCACCTCATCCACCAACGCCACCCCGGTCTGCCACGCCACCACCAGCTCCAGGCTCGGCGGCGGTTGCAGCCCCTCCAGCAGCACCAACTCACCCCGGCCCAGCTCGGCATCCACCAGCGCCGGGGGCAACGCGCCAATGCCAAAACCGTCGCGCAACAGCCGGGTGATCGCCGCCACCGAGTTCACGCAGTTCAACCGCGGCGCTTCTGCGCCCGCAGCTTGCAGCAGGCTCAGCACCTCTTGGTGCGGCCGTGAGTTCTTCGAGAAGGTGATGATGCGCTCGCGACCAAGCTCGGCCAGCGAGGCATAGTCCCGGTGCTGGTGCGACCCGGCAGCCACTACCCAGCCCATCGGGTAGCGCGCCAGGTCGAGGCTGCGGATGGACTGCTCGCGCAGCAAGTCGGTCTGCAGAATCACGTCGAGAAAACCCTTTTGCAACTGCTCGCGCAGGTTCAGCGCGGTGTCGGCCACCAGCTCGATTTCCACCTGTGGGTAGCGCTCGGTCAGTTCCGCCACCAGCGCGCTCATCCAGGTGTGGATTACCGTGTCCATCACGCCAATACGAATTCGCCCGACCTTGGCCCGGTCGCTGTCCAGCGACTGCTTCATGGCCTTGGCGGTTTCCAGCATGCGCTCGGCATATTCCAGCACCTTGCCACCTTCCGGGGTCAGGCTGACACCCCGAGAATCGCGCAGCAGCAGTTTTACGCCCAGGTCGGCCTCCAGCGCGGCAATGCGGCTGGACACCGAGGCCTGGGTGGTGAACAGCTTTTGCGCCGTCAGGCGGAAGCTTTTGAGCCGGGCGACCCAGACGAAGGTTTCGAGGAAGCGAAGGTTCATGATCAGTTTTTCTTGTTCCAGACCGGCGGTTTTTATCGTTGGACTCAAGCGTCGCGGCCTCTGAACAATGGTGCCCAGGCCGCGACGCTTTATGTCGCCCATAAAACAATACCAACAAGCCGAGGCATCCATGAACCCCACCGGCGTGCAGCAGCAGGTCAGTTCCCCCCCTTCGTCCGGGCCCTTCGCCTGGTACCGCGACATCGACAAACAGCAACGGCGCACCTTCTGGAGCTGCAAGATCGGCTATGGCCTGGACGGCATGGACACGCAGATGCTCAGCTTCGTCATCCCCACGCTGATCATGCTGTGGGGCATCACCACCACCGAAGCCGGGTTGATCCACACCAGCACGCTGATCGCTTCGGCCGTGGGTGGCTGGGTGGCCGGTATTCTTTCCGACCGCATCGGCCGGGTACGCACCCTGCAGTTGACGGTGCTGTGGTTCGCCTTCTTCACCTTCCTGTGCGGCTTCGCCCAGAACTATGAGCAACTGCTGATCGCCCGCACCTTGATGGGCTTTGGTTTCGGCGGCGAATGGACCGCCGGTGCGGTGTTGATCGGCGAAGTGATCCGTGCTCAGGACCGAGGCAAGGCGGTTGGTATGGTGCAGTCCGGCTGGGCCATCGGCTGGGGCCTCACGGCGATTCTCTATGCGCTGCTGTTCTCATGGTTGCCGCCAGAGCAGGCCTGGCGTGCACTGTTCCTGCTGGGGCTGGTACCGGCGATCTTCGTGATTTTCGTTCGCCGCCTGGTCAAGGACCCCGAGGTATACCGCGAGGCCAAGTCGGTGGAAAACGCCGAGGCACCTTCGCACTTCTACGAAATCTTCGCACCGGGCATGCTCTGGACCACTGTACGTGCGTCCCTGCTGACCACTGGCGCACTGGGTGGGTACTACGCCATCACCTCGTGGCTGCCGACCTTCCTCAAGAACGAGCGCGGTCTGAGCGTGCTGGGCACGGGTGGCTACCTGGCCATGGTGATCGTCGGCTCGTACGTGGGTTATGTGGTCAGCGCGTACTTGTCCGACCTGCTGGGGCGCAAGAAGAACTTCATCCTGTTCGCCGTGGGCTCGTTCGTCATCGTGCTGCTGTACACGCAGATGCCGGTCAGCGATGGGGTGATGCTGTGGCTGGGCTTCCCGCTGGGCTTCTTCGCATCGGGTATCTTCAGCGGCATGGGCGCATTCCTGACCGAACTGTTCCCCACGCGCATCCGGGGCTCGGGGCAGGGTTTCTGCTACAACATCGGCAAAGTCATTGCGGCGCTGTTCCCGTTGCTGATCGGCATGCTCGGCCAGAACGTGCCCCTGGGCCTGGGTATCGGCGTGTTTTCTGCGGTGTCCTACGGCATTGTGATCGTGGCCGCCTTGAGCCTGCCGGAAACACGCGGCAAACAGCTGCTGGCGCGGTAAGGTAGGCCTATGAACAACAACAAGGGAGACCGCGTGGTGGAACGCCTGCTACTCAATTGCGACATGGGCGAGAGTTTCGGCAGCTGGCGCATGGGCCTGGATGCCGAGGTCATGCCTTACATCGATTGCGCCAACATCGCCTGCGGCTACCACGCTGGCGACCCCAGCATCATGCGCCGCACCGTGGCTTTGGCGTTGGAGCACGGCGTGACCATCGGTGCGCACCCGGCCTACCCGGACCTGGTCGGCTTCGGCCGCCGCTCCATGGCCTGCAGCCCCGAGGAAATCCGCGACCTGCTGCACTACCAGATCGGTGCGCTGGACGGCATCTGCAAAGTGCTGGGTGGCCGCGTGGCCTACGTGAAGCCCCATGGTGCGCTGTACAACGACATGATGGCCGACCCGCTCAAACTGCGCACGGTGCTGGAGGCCGTGGCAGCCTACGACAGCACCCTGCCGCTGATGTTGATGGCCACCGCCGACAACCGGGCCGCCCAGGCCTTGGGCGATGAAATCGGCGTACCGCTGTGGTTCGAGGCGTTCGCTGACCGCGCCTACACCGCCAGCGGCCACTTGGTATCGCGCCGCTTGCCGGGTGCGGTGCATCACGACCCGGCGCTGGTGGTGGAGCAAGCCGTGCGCCTGGCCCGTGGTGACACACTGGTAGCGGACGATGGTAGCGCCCTGCGCCTGCAGGCAAGCACGCTGTGCGTACATGGCGATAACGACAGCTCGGTGGCGGCGGTGCGGCAGATACGCCAGGCCCTCGATGCCTTGGAGCCGCGATGAAAGCGCGCATTGAAGTGGTGGCCATCGACAGCCTGATGGTGCGCTTGTTCGACCGTATCGACGAGGCCAACATGCCGTGGATGCTTGCAGCCAGCCAGCGTTTGAGCGCAGCGTTCGGCGAGCATCTGCTGGACCTGGTGCCGTCCTACACCACGCTGATGGTGCAGTTCGCCCTGCCGCCTGGCGAGGCGAGGGCACTGATTGATCAGGCGCTGGAAGGTTTGCAGCCCGACGCCGGCGGCGGCGGGCGCCGACATGAGATCCCGGTGTGGTACGACGCCAGTGTCGGCCCTGAACTGCCTGTGCTGGCGGCCCGTAGCGGGTTGACTGAAGCCGAGGTTGTTCACTTGCACAGCGAACGTGATTACCCGGTTTTTGCTTTGGGGTTCGCCCCCGGTTTCGGTTTCATGGGCCTGGTGGACGAACGCCTGGCCAGCCCACGCCTGAGCACCCCGCGCAAGCGGGTGGCGGCGGGTAGCGTGGGCATTGCCGAGCGCCAGACGGCGGCGTATCCGGCGGTATCGCCGGGTGGCTGGAACCTGATCGGGCGTACCCCGGTGCGCTTGTTCGACCGAGAGCGTGAGGGCTACAGCCTGTTGCAACCGGGTGATCGGGTGCGTTTCGTGCCGGTTTCGCGTAGCGAGTTCCTGGCCTTGGGCGGTGATGTGGAGGCGCAAGGATGACGCAGTTGAAGATCGAGGCCAGTACGCCGTTGTGTCAGTTGCAGGACGCCGGGCGTTTCGGCGTACGCCACCTGGGGGTGACCCAGGGCGGCGCGTTGGACTGGGTGGCGATGCACTGGGCCAACTGGCTGCTGGGCAACCCGTTGGACGCGCCGGTTGTCGAGGTGGCGCTGGGAGGTTTTTGTGCAGTGGCGGAGCAGGATTGTGTGCTGGCGCTGGCCGGTGCCGACCTGGACGCGCGCGTCGATGATCAGCCGATCGCACCTTGGCGCAGCTTTGCTCTGGGCCAGGGGCAGCGCCTGACCCTGAAGCAGCCCAGGCAGGGTGTGCGGGCATACCTGGCGGCACCGGGTGGGTTCATGGGCGAGGATGTACTGGGCAGTTGTGCCACGGTGGTCCGTGAAGAACTGGGTGGCATCGATGGCCAGGGTGCCGCGTTGGCTAAAGGCCAGGCATTAAGTTTCACCGGCAGCGATGCAACCCTGCGCGAGGTGCCGCACGCACTGCGTCCACAGTACCCGCAAAAGCCTGTACTTGACCTGGTGATGGGCGCGCAGATCGGTGAATTCAGCGGTACCAGCCTGTTCGAGGCCTTCAACCGGGAGTGGACACTGGACAGCCGGGCGGACCGCATGGGTATCCGTCTGTTGGGGCCGCAGCTGGTCTATCAGGGTGCACCGATGATTTCCGAAGGGATACCGCTGGGGGCGGTGCAGGTACCGCCGGATGGGCAGCCGATCGTGTTGCTCAATGACCGGCAGACCATTGGCGGTTATCCGCGGCTGGGGGCGTTGACGCCGTTGGCGCTGGCGCAGCTGGCGCAGTGCATGCCAGGGGCGGTGGTGCGGTTCAAGGCGGTGGTGCAGGACGAGGCTTGGCGGGAGCACCAGGTTTACCTGGACCGTTGGCGGTGAGGCTGCCAGCCCTTTCGCGGTAAACCCGCGAAAGGGCCCATAAAAGGGCCCATATAGGCTGCATCACTTGGACAGATACCGCATCCCTTCCTCTAACCCCTGCAAGGTCAACGGGTACATCTTGTCCTCGATCAAGTCCCTCACCAGATGGGTCGAAGCCGTGTAATCCCAGGCTTGCTTCGGATACGGGTTGATCCAGATGATCTTCCTGAATTTCTCCATGAACCGCTGCATCCACACGTACCCGGCCTCTTCGTTCCAGTGCTCCACGCTGCCACCTGGCTGGGTGATTTCGTAGGGCGCCATGGCCGCGTCGCCGACGAAAATCACTTTGTAGTCGTCGCCATACTTGTGCAGCAGGTCGAAGGTGGAATACCGCTCCGAGGTGCGGCGCAGGTTGTTCTTCCACACCGACTCGTAGAGGAAGTTGTGGAAGTAGTAGTACTCCAGGTGCTTGAACTCGGTTTTACAGGCTGAGAACAGCTCTTCGCAGACCTTGATGTGGGCGTCCATCGAGCCGCCGATATCGAACAGCAACAGCAGCTTGACGGTGTTGCGCCGTTCCGGGCGCATCTGGATGTTCAGCAACCCTGCGTCACGCGCGGTGTGGTCGATGGTGCCGTCGATGTCCAGCTCTTCGGCGGCGCCTTCACGGGCGAACTTGCGCAGCCGGCGCAGGGCCAGCTTGATGTTGCGTGTGCCCAGTTCCACCTGATCGTCGAGGTTCTTGTACTCGCGCTGGTCCCACACCTTTACCGCTTTGCCTTGGCGTTTACCGGCCTCGCCAACGCGAATGCCTTCGGGGTTGAAACCGCCCGAGCCGAACGGGCTGGTGCCGCCGGTACCGATCCACTTGTTGCCGCCAGCGTGGCGTTCCTTTTGCTCTTCAAGGCGTTTCTTGAATGCCTCGATCAGCTTGTCCAGGCCGCCCAGCGACTGGATCTGCGCGCGTTCTTCCTCGCTCAGCGAGCGCTCGAACTCCTTGCGCAGCCAGTCTTCGGGGATCAGTGCCTCGATATGCCGGTCGAGGTTTTCCAGGCCTTTGAAGTAGGCGGCAAAGGCCCGGTCGAACTTGTCGAAATGGCGTTCGTCCTTCACCAGGATGGCGCGGGCGAGGTAGTAGAATTCGTCCATGTCGGCGAACACCACGTGCTTTTGCAGGGCCTGATGCAGGTCCAGCAACTCGCGTACCGATACCGGCACCTTGGCCGCACGCATTTCATTGAACAGGTTGAGCAGCATGGCCCGGCTCCTGTCAGCGGTTGCCGCGCCGGCTCATGAAGGCCAGGCGCTCGAGCAGTTGCACGTCCTGCTCGTTCTTCACCAGCGCACCGGCCAGCGGCGGAATGGCCTTGGTCGGGTCGCGTTCGCGCAACACCGCTTCACCGATATTGTCGGCCATCAGCAACTTGAGCCAGTCGACCAGCTCGGAGGTGGACGGCTTTTTCTTCAGGCCCGGCACTTTGCGTACGTCGAAGAACACATCCAGCGCCTCACTGACCAGCGACTGGCTGATGTTCGGGTAATGCACGTCGACGATCTGCTGCAAGGTGGTGCGGTCGGGGAAGGCAATGTAGTGGAAGAAGCAGCGGCGCAGGAAAGCGTCCGGCAGCTCTTTTTCGTTGTTCGAGGTAATGATGATGATCGGGCGTTGCTTGGCCTTGATGGTCTCGTCGATTTCGTAGACGTAGAACTCCATCTTGTCGAGTTCTTGCAGCAGGTCGTTGGGGAACTCGATGTCGGCCTTGTCGATTTCGTCGATCAGCAGAATCACCCGCTCTTCGGCCTCGAAGGCCTCCCACAGCTTGCCCTTTTTCAGGTAATTGCGCACATCGTGCACCTTGTCCACGCCCAACTGCGAATCGCGCAGGCGGCTGACTGCGTCGTACTCGTACAGCCCTTGGTGGGCCTTGGTGGTGGACTTGATGTGCCAGGTGATCAGGCGAGCGCCGAACGAGGCGGCCAACTGCTCGGCGAGCATGGTCTTGCCGGTGCCCGGTTCACCCTTGACCAGCAGCGGGCGTTCGAGGGTGATAGCCGCATTTACCGCCAGTTTCAGGTCGTCTGTGGCGACGTAGTCGCGGGTGCCTTCGAACTTCATCGGTTTGTCCTCTGTTGTAAGCCTGTACAGGCC
>NZ_BCBQ01000111.1:0-17982 GCF_001320885.1 Pseudomonas sp. NBRC 111140 | reverse complement strand
GTACTTCGGCGATATCCGCCATGCCCATAGGGGCACCTGGGTGGCCGCTGTTGGCCTTTTGCACGGCATCCATGCTGAGGGCACGAATGGCGTTGGCACGTTCACGACGGCTGGGCATCGCTGATCTCCTGGGGGGCTTGAATAGGTGGTGTCACGAAAAAAGGCGGCCATTTTCGCCCACTGGGGGGGCTTGGGGCAATGACGTATGGTCGCAGTCGGGGGATTTTCCTGTGATTGGCATTCAATTCGGGGCAAAACCGGGTTAGCCGCCCCGCTCATCACTCAATATCAAAACTTTTTGATATTGGCCTTGCTAGGGCATCGATGCCTGTCTAGACTGCCGCCCCATGAACCTGCGCGCGCAATCGACACCCGAGCAACGCGAAGCATTGGCCGCCCTGTGCAAAGCCAGTGGCGATGCGTTGCGCCTGAACGTATTGCGCGCCCTGGCCAACGATTCGTTCGGCGTGCTGGAACTGGCGCAGATTTTCGACATCGGCCAGTCGGGCATGAGTCACCATCTGAAGGTGCTGGCCCAGGCCGAGCTGGTGGCAACCCGGCGCGAAGGCAACGCCATCTTCTACCGCCGCGCCCTGCCTGACGGCCTGCGTCTGGGCGGTCGGCTGCATGTGGCGCTGCTCGAAGAAGTCGACGACCTGGCCCTGCCGCCCGATGTGCAGGCACGCATCGCCCAAGTGCAGCAACGCCGCGCGGCCACCAGCCAGGACTTCTTCCTGCGCGTGGAAGAGAAGTTCCGCGCCCAGCAAGACCTGATCGCCGGCCTGCCGCAGTACCGCGAAAGCCTGCTGGCGCTGCTCGACAAGCTGCATTTCGACCCGGCTGCCAGCGCGCTTGAGGTCGGCCCCGGTGACGGTGGCTTCCTGCCTGACCTGGCACGGCGCTTCGCCCAGGTCACCGCCCTGGACAACAGCCCGACCATGCTCGAACTGGCGCGCCAGGTGTGCCAGCGCGAAGGGCTCGAAAACGTGAACCTGCAGTTGGCCGATGCACTGGGTGCAACGGATGTGGCCGCCGACTGCGTTGTGCTGAACATGGTGCTGCACCATTTCAGCGACCCGGCCCTGGCCTTGCGCCAGCTGGCCAAACGGGTGAAGGCAGGCGGCAGCCTGCTGGTAACCGAACTGTGCAGCCATGACCAGGGGTGGGCGCGCGAAGCCTGCGGCGACCTGTGGCTTGGCTTTGAGCAGGACGACCTGGCGCGCTGGGCCAACGCTGCCGGGCTGGCCCATGGGGACAGCCTGTACGTGGGCTTGCGTAACGGTTTCCAGATCCAGGTCCGCCATTTCCAGCGGACGGCTGACGACATACACCATCGGTAAATTTCAGGAACCTTCGAGATGAGCGAATACTCCCTTTTCACCTCCGAGTCCGTGTCCGAAGGGCATCCGGACAAGATCGCCGACCAGATTTCGGACGCTGTCCTCGATGCCATCATCGCCCAGGACAAGTACGCCCGCGTAGCCTGCGAAACGCTGGTCAAGACCGGTGTCGCCATCATCGCCGGCGAAGTCACCACTTCGGCCTGGGTCGACCTGGAAGACCTGGTGCGCAAAGTCATCATCGACATCGGCTACAACAGCTCCGACGTCGGTTTCGACGGTGCCACCTGCGCCGTGATGAACATCATCGGCAAGCAGTCGGTAGACATCGCCCAGGGCGTGGACCGCTCCAAGCCAGAAGACCAGGGCGCCGGTGACCAGGGCCTGATGTTCGGCTACGCCAGCAACGAAACCGAAGTGCTGATGCCGGCGCCGATCTGCTTCTCGCACCGTCTGGTCGAGCGCCAGGCCGAAGCGCGCAAGTCCGGCCTGCTGCCATGGCTGCGTCCGGATGCCAAGTCGCAGGTCACCTGCCGCTACGAAAATGGCAAGGTAGTCGGCATCGACGCCGTGGTGCTGTCGACCCAGCACAACCCGGAAGTGTCGCAGAAAGACCTGCAAGAAGCCGTGATGGAGCTGATCGTCAAGCACACCCTGCCGGCCGAACTGCTGCACAAAGGCACCCAGTACCACATCAACCCGACCGGCAACTTCATCATCGGTGGCCCGGTGGGTGACTGCGGCCTGACCGGCCGCAAGATCATCGTCGACTCCTACGGCGGCATGGCCCGCCACGGGGGTGGCGCGTTCTCCGGCAAGGACCCGTCCAAGGTCGACCGCTCCGCCGCCTACGCCGGCCGCTACGTGGCCAAGAACATCGTTGCCGCCGGCCTGGCCGAGCGCTGCGAGATCCAGGTGTCGTACGCCATTGGCGTGGCCCAGCCGACCTCCATCTCGATCAACACCTTCGGCACCGGCAAGGTTTCCGACGACAAGATCATCCAGCTGGTGCGCGAGTGCTTCGACCTGCGTCCATACGCCATCACCACCATGCTCGACCTGCTGCACCCGATGTATCAGGAAACCGCTGCCTACGGTCACTTCGGCCGTACCCCGCAGCAGAAGACTGTCGGCGACGACACCTTCACCACCTTCACCTGGGAGCGCACCGACCGCGCCCAGTCGCTGCGTGACGCTGCCGGCCTGTAAGTTTCCTACAGCACCAGGCGAAAGCCCCTGCCGAGCAATCGGCAGGGGCTTTTTTGTGACATATCGGCTGACAATGGTGTTTCAGCAAGCGCCAGAGAACCTGCCTAGTCTGGGGGTTCCTACCTGCCATGCAAGGATGCTGGCCATGCCGTACCTGCTGTTGTTCGCCATGCTGTTTGCGCTAAATACCCCACTGGCCTGGGCCGCCTCATGCCCCGACTGGACCCCGCAAAAGGCCGAGGCTGAAGCCGCGCAACTACAGGCCACCCTTACCGGCTGGGACGAGCACTACCATCGCCAGGGTATCGCGCTGGTGGCTGATGAGCTTTACGACCAGAGCCGCCAGCGCCTGGTGCACCTGCAGCAGTGCTTTGGCCTCGCGCCCAGCCCGTCACCCTTGACCAGCGCTCGCGGTCCACTCCCTCACCCCGTGCCGCATACCGGTGTCGACAAGCTGGCGGACCGCCAGGCCGTGGCACGCTGGATGGCCGGAAAAACCGGGGTATGGGTACAGCCCAAGGTCGACGGTGTCGCAGCTTCCCTCATTTATCGACAAGGCCAATTGGTGCAGCTGATCAGCCGGGGGGACGGGCTGCAGGGGCATGACTGGAGCAGGCACATTCCCCAGCTCGGTGCAGTCACCCGGCAGTTGCCTCAGGCGATTGACCTGCACTTGCAGGGTGAGCTGTACCTGCGCCTGAACGAACACGTACAGGCCAAGGCAGGCAGTGCCAACGCTCGCGGCACCGTGGCCGGGCTGCTCGCACGCAAACAACTGACTCGCGAGCAAGGGAACACGATCGGCCTGTTCGTGTGGGGCTGGCCGCACGGCCCCGAGCGACAGGTCGATCGCCTCGCACAGCTGGCACAACTGGGCTTCCCAGATACCCAGCATTACAGTATTGCCGTCGACACGCTGGAGGATACAGCGCGCTGGCGTGAGCACTGGTACCGCTCACCCCTGCCCTTTGCCAGCGACGGCGTGATCCTGCGCCTGGGCAGCCGGCCGCCTGCCGAGCGCTGGCAGGCCAAGGCGCCGTACTGGATCGCCGCCTGGAAATACCCCTATGTACAAGCGTTGGCCGAAGTACGCGACGTGCGCTTTCGGGTTGGCCGCACTGGCAGGATCACGCCCATTGCGCATGTGCAGCCGGTAACCCTCGATGACCGGCGCATCACCCAGGTCAGCCTCGGCTCGCTGGCGCGTTGGCAAGCCCTGGATATTCGCCCCGGTGACCAGGTCGCTATCAGCCTCGCCGGGCTGACCATCCCTCGCCTTGAGCACGTCATGCACCGCGCGGTCGAACGCCAACCACTGGGCGCGCCTGCACCCGGTCGGCATCATGCCCTCAGTTGCTGGCAGCCCAGCGAGGGCTGCGAGGAACAATTCATTGCCCGGCTCACCTGGCTCAGCGGCAAACAGGGCTTGGCCCTCCCACGTACCGGGCCCGGCACATGGCGTCGGCTAGTCGATGCTGGCCTGGTAACTTCGATGACCGATTGGCTGCAGCTCGATACCGAACGCTTACAGCAGGTGCCCGGCATCAGCAGCCTTACAGCGGCCCAACTGCTGGGCAGTTTCGACCAAGCCCGCTCACGCCCCTTCGATCAGTGGCTGCGCGGCCTTGGCGCGCCCATTGGCAAGCATTTGCAACTGACAGGCGGCTGGCAAGAAATGGCTTCGCGCAGCGCGGGTCAATGGCAAACAGTGCCCGACATCGGCGTAAAACGCTCGCGTCAGCTTGTGGGTTTCTTCGCGGCCGCGGAGGTGCAAGCCATTGCCACACGGTTGGCGGAATCCGGCATTGAAGGGTTTTCGCCCCCCCCCTGAGCGCATCGAGCAATGATTTTTTACCAAAAAGCCTGCAGGAAAACCCGGGATTCAACCGGAAAACCTCACCAAGGGTTTCTAAATGGGCAAAACCAAGGCAGGATTTCCAGCAACTTTTGCTGCCCCGCCCCGTTCAGGAGGCTTTTCATGAAACGCATTTCAACTCTTTTCCTGCTCGCATCGCTGGGTTTGGCTGCAGGCGCCGTGCAAGCGGCCCAGCCGGACCCTGGCCTGACCGGTTGCGCCGCCAAACGCAGCGCCATCGAGAACCAGCTGAAAATTGCCCGTGACCACGGTAACAGCGACCAAGTCGCGGGGCTGGAAGAAGCGCTGCGCGGCGTAGACAACTGCACGGATGCCAGCCTGCGCAAAGAGCGTGAGCAGAAGGTGCTCGATGCACGTCACGAAGTGGCGCAGCGGGAAAAGGACCTGAAGAAAGCCGAGAAGAAAGGCGACGCGGAGAAGATCAACAAGCGCAAGGACAAGCTGGCCGAATCGCGTAAAGAGCTGCAGGAAGCGGTCGACGACCTCGACCGCTGAGGCATCCGACGGATAAGCGCGGCCACCCGACAGGAATTCAAGACAGTTCCACAGAGGGCAGCGCAGGCCATCAATGATTACGAAACTCGGTATGGCACGCCTTGCAAGCCGCTTCGACCTTGTCCATCGGCACTTTCAACTGCGCAGCATCCAGCGGCTGGCTGCGGGTTACCTCGACCAGTTCGCCGGTAACACCCTCCAGCTGCCGGGCCAGGTCATGAAAGCGCGCCTGACGCTCCCATACTTCGGCACGGGCGGCGCTGTCACCCCCATCGCGTACCTGTGGAAAGTGCTGCCAGGGCTGGTGCGCAAGGCCGTCCAGCTTCAACGCACCGTCGGCAAATTTCACCCCGTCGAACGGCAACCGGCCACGCAACATGCCGCCCAGGTCTTCGCTGGTCTTGAGCATGTCCTTGAAAATTACCTTGCGCTTGCCCAGCGGCGAGTTAGGGTCGACCCTATCGCACCCACTCAGGGCACCGCCCAGGGCCAGTGCGGCCAGAACAACAACGGTCAATCGCTTCAACATCACACTCACTTCGGCCTACGCAAATGGGCGGCCAGTATCGCTGCCCAAGGGCCAAAGACCAATAGCCACATAAAAAACAGGGGCGAATCTTCATGTTCGCCCATGACAGGAATGCACACATGAAATCTGCCCTGCGCCATCTGGCCTGGACACTGCCAGTGCTGGCTTTGCTGGCCGGTTGCAACGGCGGCGAAAACGCCAAGCCCGAGCCCCACGCCATCGCCACCTACGCCCCGGCCACCTGGAAAGACCTGCCCGCGGTCAGCGATGAAGACTTGCTGGCCGGTTTTTACGCCTGGCGCAGCGGCTGCGAAAAGCTCAAGCGTGACGCGGTGTGGGCCGCCACCTGCGAAGCCGCCGGCAACGCCACAGCCAGCGCCGCCCAGGTGCGTACCTTCCTTGAGCAGAACTTGCAGGTTTACGGCCTGCGCTCCGCCGAGAACAATGCCAACGGTCTGATTACCGGTTACTACGAGCCGGTCTACCCCGGCAGCCTGAGCCAATCGGCGAGCAACCATGTGGCGGTCTACGGCATCCCGGATGACATGATCGTGGTGGACCTGGCCAGCGTGTACCCCGAGCTCAAGGGTAAACGCCTGCGCGGTCGGCTCGATGGCCGGGTGCTCAAACCGTACGACACAGCCGAAGTGATCAACCGCAATGGCGTCAAGGCGCCTGTGCTGGCCTGGCTGACTGATCCAATGGACCTGCAGTTCCTGCAGATCCAGGGCTCCGGCCGGGTTCAACTGGAAGACGGCCGCCAACTGCGCCTGGGCTACGCCGACCAGAACGGCCACCCTTACCGGCCGATCGGCCGCTGGCTGGTGGAACAGGGCCAGCTGAAGAAAGAGGAAGTAAGCATGGGTGCCATTCATGCCTGGGCCCAGGCCAACCCGCAGCGCGTACCGGAACTGCTGGCCAGCAACCCCAGCTACGTGTTCTTCAGCACCCGGCCGGACAGCAATGAAGGCCCGCGCGGTTCGCTGAACGTGCCGCTCACCGCCGGCTACAGCGTGGCCATCGATCGCAAGGTGATTCCGCTGGGGAGCCTGTTATGGCTGTCTACCACACGCCCGGACGGTTCACCCGTGGTACGACCGGTAGGCGCACAGGACACCGGTGGGGCGATTACGGGTGAAGTGCGTGCAGACCTGTTCTGGGGCACCGGGCCGGAAGCCGGCGAGTTGGCCGGGAACATGAAGCAGCAAGGGCAGATCTGGATGTTGTGGCCCAAGGGCCAACCACTGCCAGAAGTACCTAAAGTACTTTGATCGGCGTTGGTTTCTTCGCGGGCGTTGCCCGCGAAGCAGGCAACGCGGCTTCAGATGGAAACCACGAAGAACGATACGATAATTGCCAATCCGGCAAACCACACCAGCGAGCGCAAGGCCGCCCAGTCGGCCAGGTAGCAGATGATGTATAGCAGGCGGCTGGTGATATACATCACCCCCAACACATCCTGGGTCACCTGCTCGGCATTGCCGACGATATCCGCCACCAGCACCGCCGCTGCAAATGCCGGAAACGCCTCATAGCCGTTCTGCTGCGCAGCATGGGCGCGCCGTGGCAGGCCCGACAAGGTATCGAGGAAGGCACGCGGATCGTGATTGTCCTTTAGTCCGAACCGGCCACTGCTCACCTTGGCGATCAAGGCACAAAGCGGGTTCAACAGCAGCGCGATCAGGATGCACCACAGGGCAACGGTCATGCTCAAGACTCCTTGTTCGAAAATGGGTTAGAGCTTCATCACCAGCGTGCCTGCCAGGACCAGCCCGCAAGCTAGGAGTCTCGGCCCGCCAAAAGATTCTTTGAGGTAGCGCATACCCAGCAGCACCACCAGAATCACGCTCAGTTCCCGTAACGCTGCCGCCTCGGCCACCGACCCCAGGTGCATGGCCCACAACACCAGGGCATAACTGAACAATACGCAAAACCCAACCGCCAAACCCAAACGCCATTGCGTTCGCCAAAACAGGACGAACGGTGCTCGCCGCGCCACGCTGGCCAGCAACGGGAACTGCCAGGCGCTGAGCAGGGTCAGCCACACCAGGTAATCCCACGGTTTGCCCCATAGGCGCACGGCTTGGCCGTCGAACCAGGTGTAGCAGCCGATGCACAGGCCAATCAAGGCGACTACCGGCAGCATCGACCAGGGCAGCCGGTCACCGCCGCCGCCCTGCCACAACAGGCACGCCATGCCGCAGGGGATCAGCAGGATACCGATGATCTGCTGCTGGCTCAGCGATTCCCCGGCAAAGGCCAGGGTCAGCCCCAGCACCACCAGCGGCGACAGCCCGCGCATCAGAGGATAGACCAGCCCCAGGTCACCCACGCGGTAGGCCTGGATCAGCAAATAGCGGTACAGCTGCTCGGCCAACGCGGAGGCGATCAGCCAGGGCCAGATTTCGGCAGGTGGCACATCGACGAAAGGCACGGCCAGCAACGCGAACGCAAGCGCCACCGTGTCCATGCTGGCGATGACCAGCAAGCGCTCACCGCTGAATTTGATCAGGGTATTCCAGGTCGCATGCAGCAGGGCGGCGACCAGCACCAGGGATGTTGCCAACACGCCTTCTTATCCTTGTGCGGTGTTCAAGGGTTGAATATATGGCATTCCAGAGGGCCACTGCATGGGAACGATTACAGAGATTCCGGTCAAACCCTGTGTCCCGAACCCCGCGCCAGGTCATCAAAGAGCTGCCCGAGCCATTCGGGTTACGACTTGGAAGCCACTGTTACAGGATTCGGGATGCTTGAATTAGTTGCCGCGTTTATCTGCCTCACCACCCTCCTTACCTACGTCAATTACCGCTTCATCGGCCTGCCACCCGCCATCGGCGTGATGGTCACGGCACTGCTGTTCTCCCTGATGCTGCAGGGCCTTAGCCTGATCGGCTTCCCTGGCCTGGAAGAACGTGTCGAAGGCTTGATGAACCAAATCGATTTCAACGACCTGCTGATGCACTGGATGTTGGCCTTCCTGCTGTTTGCCGGTGCATTGCACGTCAACCTCAGCGACCTGCGCAGCTACCGCTGGCCCATTGGCCTGCTGGCCACCTTGGGCGTGCTGATCGCTACCGTGGTCATTGGCTACCTGTCGCACTGGGTATTCGCCCTGTTCGGCTGGCAGGTACCGCTGATCTACTGCCTGCTGTTCGGTGCGCTGATCTCGCCCACCGACCCGATTGCCGTACTGGGCGCGCTGCGTACCGCCAATGCGTCCAAACCGCTGAAAACCACCATCGTTGGCGAATCGCTGTTCAACGACGGCACGGCGGTCGTGGTGTTCACCGTGTTGCTGGGCATCATCCAGCTGGGTGAAACGCCAAGCCTGACCGACACGGCGATCCTGTTCGCCCGCGAGGCCATTGGCGGCGTGGTATTCGGCGGCCTGATCGGCTATGCCACGTACCGCATGATCAAGAGCATCGAGCAGTACCAGGTGGAGGTCATGCTGACCCTGGCACTGGTTATCGGTGGCTCGGCGATGTGCTACGAGCTGCACGTGTCGGCACCGATCGCCATGGTGGTGGCCGGCCTGATCATCGGTAACCTGGGGCGAAACCTGGCGATGAATGACATGACGCGCCGCTACATGGACGGTTTCTGGGAGCTGATCGATGACATGCTCAATGCCTTGCTGTTCGCCTTGATCGGCCTGGAGCTGTTGCTGCTGCCGTTCAACTGGATGCACCTGGCGGCCGGCGGCGTGCTGGCGCTGGCGGTGCTGCTGTCGCGGTTGCTGACCGTGGCCCCGGCGATCGTGCTGCTGCGCCGCTGGCGCCCTGTGCCCAAGGGCACGGTACGGGTGCTGACTTGGGGCGGCCTGCGCGGCGGGGTGTCGGTGGCCCTGGCACTGTCGCTGCCGTTGGGCGAGGAGCGTGACCTGCTGCTGTCGATCACCTACATCGTGGTGTTGTCGTCGATTCTGGTGCAGGGTTTGAGCATCGGGCGGGTGGTGCGCAAGGTCAGCGCCCAGCCGTGAGGTTTTTGGGGCCGCTTTGCGGCCCCAGAAAATCACTCTACTGCCGAATCCGGGAACTGGTCCTGCACGTACTTGATCTCGGTGCGCCCATGGGCTGCCGGCAAGCCGTCTTCACCCAGGTTTACGAACACCATCTTGTCGACGGTCAGGATGCTCTTGCGGGTGATCTTGTTGCGCACTTCGCACTTGAGGGTGATCGAGGTGCGGCCGAACTCGGTGGCGGTAATGCCCAGCTCGATGATGTCGCCCTGGCGCGACGCACTGACGAAGTTGATTTCCGACATGTACTTGGTCACCACGCGCTGGTTGCCCAGCTGGACGATGGCGTAGATCGCCGCCTCTTCGTCGATCCAGCGCAACAGGCTGCCACCGAACAGGGTGCCATTGGGGTTGAGGTCTTCGGGTTTAACCCATTTGCGGGTGTGAAAGTTCATCTGTACTCCTGACCTGCTTGGCTAACGTGTAGCAATGATGGCAGAGCGGCCGCCATCGCTCCATTGAACATCGACTATCGTCGCGATTAATCGACAGAAAACCTTGGGTGAAGGTGCCGCTCGCGGCTATAATCTGCGCCGCTTCACATGGCTGCCCACAGCGGGGCCATGCCCGCCACCTGTCCGAGGGGCGCTGCAGCAGGCTAGGCCTGTCAGGCTCGGATGGGGCGTTGCTCGCTCTCGCGGGCGCTTAACGCACAACGGCGCCCATTCGCACACTACGAATGGAGGCTCTCATGAGCGCTGCAAACATGCCTGCTGGTTTTACCGATTACAAAGTCGCTGACATCTCCCTGGCCGCCTGGGGCCGTCGCGAAACCATCATTGCCGAATCGGAAATGCCAGCCCTGATGGGCCTGCGTCGCAAGTACCTGACCGAGCAACCGCTCAAGGGTGCGAAGATCCTGGGCTGCATCCACATGACCATCCAGACCGCCGTACTGATCGAAACCCTGGTTGCCCTGGGTGCCGAAGTGCGCTGGTCGTCCTGCAACATCTTCTCGACTCAAGACCAGGCCGCCGCATCGATCGCAGCCGCCGGCATCCCGGTATTCGCCTGGAAAGGTGAAACCGAAGAAGAGTACGAGTGGTGCCTGGAGCAAACCATCCTGAAAGATGGCCAGCCATGGGACGCCAACATGATCCTCGACGACGGCGGCGACCTGACCGAACTGCTGCACAAGAAGTACCCACAGGTGCTGGACCGTGTTCACGGCGTGACCGAAGAAACCACCACCGGCGTGCACCGCCTGCTGGACATGCTGGCCAAGGGCGAGCTGAAAGTCCCGGCGATCAACGTCAACGACTCGGTCACCAAAAGCAAGAACGACAACAAATACGGCTGCCGTCACAGCCTGAACGACGCCATCAAGCGTGGTACCGACCACCTGCTGTCGGGCAAGCAAGCCCTGGTGATCGGCTACGGTGACGTGGGCAAGGGTTCGGCCCAGTCCCTGCGTCAGGAAGGCATGATCGTCAAGGTCACCGAAGTTGACCCAATCTGCGCCATGCAGGCCTGCATGGACGGCTTCGAGCTGGTCTCGCCGTTCATCGACGGTATCAACGACGGCACCGAAGCCAGCATCGACAAGGCCCTGCTGGGCAAGATCGACCTGATCGTGACCACCACCGGTAACGTCAACGTCTGCGACGCCAACATGCTCAAGGCCCTGAAGAAGCGTGCCGTGGTCTGCAACATCGGCCACTTCGACAACGAGATCGACACCGCCTTCATGCGCAAGAACTGGGCTTGGGAAGAGGTCAAGCCGCAGGTGCACAAGATCCACCGCACCGGCGCTGGCAGCTTCGACCCGCAGAACGACGACTACCTGATCCTGCTGGCCGAAGGCCGCCTGGTCAACCTGGGCAACGCCACTGGCCACCCAAGCCGCATCATGGACGGTTCGTTCGCCAACCAGGTACTGGCACAGATCTTCCTGTTCGAGCAGAAGTACGCCGACCTGTCGGCCGAGAAGAAAGCCGAGCGCCTGACCGTTGAAGTGCTGCCGAAGAAGCTCGACGAAGAAGTGGCCCTGGAAATGGTCCGCGGCTTCGGCGGCGTGGTCACCAAACTGACCAAGCAGCAAGCCGACTACATCGGCGTGACCGTCGAAGGCCCGTTCAAGCCACACGCCTACCGCTACTAAGCGGCAAGCTTGAAGCATCGAGCTTCAAGGTTCATGAACGATGCCCAAGCCAGATCGGCCATCACCGATCTGGCTTTTACTTGCAGCTTGCCGCTAGCAGCTGGCTGCTTGAGGAACGAGTGATGTCACAAGAACGCCGCTACAGTTTCGAGTTCTTTCCGACCAAGACCGATGCCGGTCACGAAAAGCTGATGGGCGTCGCCCGCCAGCTGGCCACTTACAACCCGGACTTCTTTTCCTGCACCTACGGTGCCGGTGGCTCGACCCGCGACCGCACGCTGAACACCGTGCTACAGCTGGAAAACGAAGTGAAGGTGCCTGCCGCGCCGCACCTGTCATGCGTGGGTGACTCCAAGGACGACCTGCGCGCCCTGCTGGCCGAATACAAGGCTGCCGGCATCAAGCGCATTGTCGCCCTGCGTGGCGACCTGCCGTCGGGTATGGGCATGGCCAGTGGCGAATTGCGCTACGCCAGTGACCTGGTCGAGTTCATCCGCCAGGAAACCGCCGATCACTTCCACCTGGAAGTGGCCGCCTACCCAGAAATGCACCCACAGGCGCGCAACTTCGAAACCGACTTGGCCAACTTCGTGCACAAGGTCAAGGCCGGTGCCGACAGCGCCATCACCCAGTACTTCTTCAACGCCGACAGCTACTTCTACTTCGTCGAGCGCGCGCAGAAGCTGGGCGTGGACATCCCGGTAGTACCGGGCATCATGCCGATTACCAACTACAGCAAGCTGGCCCGCTTCTCCGATGCCTGCGGCGCCGAGATCCCACGTTGGATCCGCAAGCAGTTGGAAGCCTATGCCGACGACACCGCCAGCATCCAGGCCTTCGGCGAAGAAGTGATTACCCGCATGTGCGAACAGCTGCTGCAAGGCGGCGCACCGGGCCTGCACTTCTATACCCTGAACCAAGCCGAACCGAGCCTGGCGATCTGGAACAACCTGAAGCTGCCACGCTGAAATCTTTTGGCAAAGTCTGCTTAAGAAATGATTAAGGCTTTGGTCATAGACTAAAGCCTTATTCATTTTCGGGTTAAACAGGTCTTGCCTGCCATGCAGCACCCCCAGCCTTCGCGCCCACAGCTTGTCTACCTGGCTTTCGGCCCAGCCACCTATCATCAGGAAGCCTGCTTCAGCATCATCAGCGCCCTCGCCCAACTGGGCAGCGCAGCCAGCGACGCCATAGGCATCCAGGTTTACACCGACAATCCGCAGCCCTACGCCAGCCTGCCCGTCACCGTGCACCTGCTGGACGATGCCACCCGCCAGGCATGGAACGCCCCGCACGGTTATCACTTTCGCAGCAAGCATGTACTGCTGCGCCAGGTACTGCAGCAACACCCGCTGGCAGTGTTGATCGACACCGACACGTTCTTCCGCACTTCGCCACTGCAACTGTTCGCGCGCGTGGCGCCCGGCCGCCTACTGTGCAACGCCATCGGCCCGCGCTATGGCGCCGACCAGAAGTGCCTGCTGTACAAAAACCTGCTGGCCATTCTCGGCTCACGGGGCCTGGCCGATTGCCAGATGCCACTGATCAACTCCGGGCTGATCGGCCTTACTGCCGAAGACAGCAACACCCTGGACCGCTCCATCGCCATGATGGACGAGTTCTACCCCTTGGCGCGCGAAGCCTACACCCTCGAGGAGTTCTGCTTGGCAGTGGCGGCTTATCGCAAGCTGGAACTGGCCGAGTGCACCGACGTCATCCATCACTACTGGAGCCGCAAGGCGCAGTTCCGCGCCAAGATTCAGGCCTGGCTGCGCAAGCACGGCCACGACCCACTGAGCCCGGCAGCGTTGGCCGACGTTAGTTTGGTCAACGACCAGTTGCCGCGGCCACCCACCCTGCACCGCCTGGGTTACAAGGCACTGAGCCTGACGCTGCCCAGCCAAGAGCGCCAATTCGCCCGCGAATTACTGTATGGCTGCTACCCCTACCCCAACGAATTCGACCGTGCCTGCGCGCCGGCCTGGTGGGACAAGGCCCTGGAAAACCTCAATGCCCGCCATGGCCACATGGAACCCGAGCGACTGCGACAATGCCTGCGCCACCCAGGGTTGCGGTTGTCGCTGGGTGAGCGGCGCAAGGATGTCGAGGCGCATCTGCTGCAAACATCGCAAGGCTGAGACATTCGAGGGGCACTGGCCTTGGGCCGGCCGACCGCGTAATCTCCGGCCATGCCACACATCGCCCGCCTGTTCTGGATCCTGCTGCTCGCCTGCCTGAGCCCGTTGGCTCTGGGCGAGCGCCTGCGCCTGGTGACCGACGACTGGGCACCCTATGTGTATCAGCACAACGGCCAACCGCGCGGTATCGACTACGAAGTCACCAGCCAGGTCTTCAAGCGCCTCGGCGTAGAAGTGGAGTGGCAGTTCCTGCCGTGGAAACGCTGCCTGGCCATGGTCGAACAAGGCTTGGCCGATGGCATCCTCGACATCTTCCAGACCGAATCGCGTCAGCCCTACCTGGTGTACGCCCCCGAGCCTATGTCGGACGTCGAATTCGTCCTGTTCCAGGCGCGTGCACGTCGCCATGGCGTAGCCCACCTGGAGGACCTCGCCGGCCTCACCGTCGGCACATCGCCCGGCTACGCCTATGGTGCAGCGTTCAACGACGCCCCCTATTTCGCACGCGAACCCGCGCCTACTCTCGAGGCCAATTTCGGCAAATTGATGCTGGGCCGCATCGACCTGGCGATCACCGACCGTAGGGTTGGGCATTACCTGCTCCATCAGCTGGGCCTGCAACAGCAAGTCGAGGAATTACCGTTGGTGATCAGCCGCCAGACCCAGTATCTGGGGTTGGTGCGCAAGCCCGGGCGGGAAGCACTGGCCCTGGCCTTTGCCGAAGAACTGCAGCGGTTCAAGCAAGAACCGGCCTATGCAGCGATCAGCAACCGCTACACAGGCGACATTGGAAACATTCTCAACGCCGTTGAGCAGCAGGAAAGCAGCACAGCGCGATAGCTCTGTTATACTCGGGCCTTCCCGCCCGGCTCACGCCCGGACGCTCGGCCTCGCAACAGGCATCCCGATCGGCACAGACGCCCCTCGCGTCCAGCCCCCGTTTCCCGGATGTGCAGTGAAAGCCCAGCTGGACCGGACGCGATCGCATCCCACCGATGCCCGTCGCGCCAGGCAGAACATCCCAACGGGCCCAGCCCACACGAGAACAGGATCGCCCATGTCCTTTGCTTCCCTCGGTCTCTCCGAGGCTCTTGTCCGCGCTATCGAGGCTGCGGGCTACACCCAGCCGACCCCCGTGCAACAGCGGGCCATTCCCGCCGTGTTGCAAGGCCGCGACCTGATGGTTGCCGCACAGACAGGTACGGGTAAAACCGGCGGCTTCGCCCTGCCGATCCTCGAGCGCCTGTTCCCGGCCGGCCACCCCGACAAGTCGCAGCGTCACGGCCCGCGCCAGCCCCGCGTGCTGGTCCTGACCCCGACCCGCGAACTGGCAGCCCAGGTGCATGACAGCTTCAAGGTCTATGCCCGTGACCTGCCACTGGTCAGCGCCTGCATCTTCGGCGGCGTTGGCATGAACCCGCAGATCCAGGCCATTGCCAAAGGCGTTGACGTGCTGGTCGCCTGCCCAGGCCGCCTGCTCGACCTGGCCGGCCAAGGCAAGGTCGACCTGGCCCACGTGGAAATCCTGGTGCTCGATGAAGCCGACCGCATGCTCGACATGGGCTTCATTCACGACGTCAAGAAGGTCCTCGCCCGCCTGCCGGCCAAGCGCCAGAACCTGCTGTTCTCGGCCACCTTCTCCAAGGACATCACCGACCTCGCCGACAAGCTTCTGCACAACCCGGAGCGTATCGAGGTCACGCCGCCGAACACCACCGTCGAGCGTATCGAGCAGCGCGTCTATCGCCTGCCCGCCAGCCACAAGCGTGCACTGCTGGCACACCTGATCACCCAGGGCGCCTGGGAACAGGTACTGGTGTTCACCCGGACCAAGCACGGCGCCAACCGCTTGGCCGAGTATCTGGAAAAGCACGGCCTGACCGCCGCTGCAATCCACGGCAACAAAAGCCAGAACGCCCGCACCAAAGCCCTGGCCGATTTCAAGGCCAACAGTGTGCGCGTGCTGGTCGCCACCGACATCGCCGCCCGTGGCCTGGACATCGACCAACTGCCGCACGTGGTCAACTTCGAGCTACCGAATGTCGAGGAAGATTACGTTCACCGCATCGGCCGTACCGGCCGTGCTGGTCGCTCGGGCGAAGCCATTTCCATGGTCGCGCCAGATGAAGAGAAGCTGCTCAAGAGCATCGAGCGGGTGACCAAGCAACGCATCCAGGATGGCGACCTGATGGGCTTCGACGCCAGCCAGGTAGAAGCCGAAAAGCCTGAAGTGCGCGAGCGCCCGCAGAACAGCGGCCGCGGTGGCCGCAACCAGCAGGGCCGCGGCGAAGGCGGTAAAGACGCCAACGGCGGCCGCAAGGACAAGGGCAAGGACAAAGGCAAGGCCAAGCAGCAAGCTGCAGAAAAGCCGGCCGACAAGGAAAACAGCGGCGACAAGCAACAGCAGCCGCGCAAGCCGCGTGACAAGAAGCCACGCCAACAGCAGCAGGCCAGCAGCAACAGCGTGCCGAAAGTACCGGCCGACCGCGACCCGGAAGAATTCCTGGACGACGATGTCGACAACTTCGGTAACCGTGCCGACTACGTCAGCCCGTACCAAGGCAAGAACCAAGGCCGCAATCGCCGCCCGGGTGGCGGTGCAGGCCAGGGCCAGAATAGCGGTCAACGCAGCAACGCTGGGGGCCAG
This sequence comes from Pseudomonas sp. NBRC 111140, assembly GCF_001320885.1. Lineage (NCBI taxonomy): Bacteria > Pseudomonadati > Pseudomonadota > Gammaproteobacteria > Pseudomonadales > Pseudomonadaceae > Pseudomonas > Pseudomonas sp. NBRC 111140. The sequence goes on along the minus strand of NZ_BCBQ01000111.1, from coordinate 1,623 downwards.
GGCCAAGCTCGCACTGGCGGCCAGCAGCGTAGTGGCGGCAGCGGTGGTGGCGGCGAAAAGCGCCCTGCCCGCGCCAACAACGGTGGCGGTGCCCGTCGTGACGGCGGTGGCGGTGGCCGTGGTCGCCCAGCCCGTGATGACGCAGCCCGGCAAGAGCCTGCCGTGCGCAACCCACGCCAGCCAGAAAAACAACCGGTGATCATCCGCAAGGAATCCAAGCTCGACCGTTACCCGACGCCTGAGCAGTTGGATGACGTGCCGACCCGACCACGCGGTGAGCGCCCGGCCTTGTTGACCCGAAAAGGCTGAACCCGGAGTAGCCCGATTTCAGGGCACTCCACGGGAAACGAAAACGCCGCCCAATGGGCGGCGTTTTTCATTGCCAAGGCAATGCTTACTTCTGCTTCACACCTTCGACACTGATATCCAGGTCCAGCGTCTGCGAAGTAGCGCCTGGGCCTTTGATGCCGAAGTCATTCAGGTTCAGGGTGGTGGTGGCGTTGAAACCAGCGCGCTCACCGCCCCATGGGTCCTTGCCTTCACCGTTGAAGGTTGCCTTGAAGGTGACCGGCTTGGTTACGCCGTGCATGGTCAGGTCGCCCGTAACGTCAGCAGTCTTTTCGCCAGTCGACTTGACGGCAGTAGAGACGAACTTGGCTTCAGGATACTTCTTCACATCGAGGAAGTCGGCGCTGGCGATGTGCTTGTCACGCTCGGCGTGGTTCGACCACAGGCTGGCGGTCTTCAGGTCGACGCTGATCTTGCTGGCTTCAGGCTTGGCGCTGTCCCAGGTGAAGTTGCCGTCGAAGTCCTTGAAGGTACCGTGGATGAAGCTGTAGCCCAGGTGGCTGATTTTCCAGTCAACGAACGCGTGCTGGCCTTCCTTGTCGATCTTGTACTCGGCAGCCATGGCCTGGCCAGCGGAGAGCAGAGCGGTACCGAGCGCCAGAGCGGCAAAAGTCTTTTTCAACATCCTGTTCCTTCCTATGCAATTGAGGTTGAGAGTCAAGCTTTGCGGCCCAGCATACGGGTCAGGGTCGCGTCACGGTCGATGAAATGGTGCTTGAGCGCTGCCAGGGCATGCAGCACGGCAAAAATCACCAGGCCCCATGCCAGCCACAGATGAATCACCCCCGCCACATCTGCCTGGTCGGGCAGGTCGCTGACCAGTGCCGGCACTTCGAACAGGCCGAACACCGGAATGCCGACGCCGTCGGCGGTGGAAATCAGGTAACCGGCCGCCATCACCGCAAACAGCCCAAGGTACAGGGCCAAATGGCCCAGCTTGGCCGCCAGGCGTGTGACCGCGCCATGGTTGGCGGGCGCCGGAGGTGGGGGGCTGATGAAACGCCAGATCACCCGCAGCAACATCACTGCCAGCAAAACCAGGCCGATACTCTTGTGCAGGTCCGGCCCGGCTTTGCGCCAGGGGCTGTAGTAGTCGAGACCGACCATCCACAGGCCCAGGCCGAACAGGCCGAAGACTGCCAGCGCCACGCCCCAATGCAGGACGATACTGACCACGCCGTAGCGAGAGGGTGAATTGCGCAGTTGCATGTTGGCGTGTTTCTCCGTGAAAGCTGTGCACAGACTAACGCGTAACGTATCGAATAAAAGCGGAAA
>NZ_BCBQ01000110.1:0-18070 GCF_001320885.1 Pseudomonas sp. NBRC 111140 | reverse complement strand
GTGGCGTGTCGAAGAACTCGCGCTTCGACCAGGGCGAAGTGTTCAGCGAAAGCTGGCACATGGTTCGCGCCCAGGGCGAGAACCAACCTTGGCTGGTTGCCGGTATCCGTCAAAACGGCTAACCGCTACGTGCTGCATGAAAAACCCCGGGCCTGTCCCGGGGTTTTTGCTTTTGCCAGACTGGCCTACTAGGGTATAACGCGCAGCGTTGTCATCTAGGTCAGAGGAAGTGAACCGTGGAAGAAGTGATCGAACAACTCCGTGAAGCCAATGAACCCGTACCGGTGCCCTTGGAGCTTCCCGACGAGGACCAGCTGGTGGAGATCGAAGAGCAGCTGTTCATCAATATTCCATTCGTATTCAAAGAGTTTCTGCTGACCGTAAGTGATGTTGTTTACGGCTCTCTTGAGCCTGTCACTTGTACCGACCCGCAGTCGCACACGTACCTGCCAGAAGTTGCCGCCACAGCTTGGGATGCCGGCGTGCCGCGTGAGCTGATCCCACTGTGTCAGGACGGCGACAACTACTACTGCGTCGAAGAAGATGGCACCGTGGTGCTGTGGGATGCCGATGAGGAACTGGTCGGCGAAGACAGCTGGGAATCGGTGTGGCACTGGGCGCGGGATGTTTGGCTGGAAAGCTGAAATATCCACAGGAATATTTATGGCTTAGTGCCATCAATGTAGTTAAAATCGCCAGGCTTTCTGCGCCTGGCGACATCGCTACCGCTCCATCCCCTCGGACGACGGTGAAATCTTGCGCAGGGAGCATTGCCCCTTAGTGCGAGTTCTCGCGACTATTCTCTAGCGTCTCCAACAAGGCGATCTGCATGCGCGTGTGCACGCGGATGAACCAGCGCCACAACAACGCCACCACCACGGCAGCGACTACAGCAATCACCAGCAACAACTCGCTGGTCGGCAGAATGCTCGCCGACAATGCCGACAGCAGCAGGAAGATCACCAGCAGCGACAACAGCGGGATAACTTCAGCAATCACACGGCGCACACGCTGGGTATGCCGCCCTGCCATTTCAGGCTTCACGCCCATCTCTGCCAGCAACATCGAAAGTGCCTTGAGCTTGCGGTAGGCGGCGATAAGGAATGGCAGCGACAGCAACAAGGCCGCCCCCCAGATCACAGCCTTCTGCTGGCTCGCATCGCTCACCCACTCACTGAGCCAGTTGCCGATTCGCCCTGCGAAGTAGCCACCACTGAAGAAAATGGCGATTACTAGCGCCAGGTTTACCCCCACCTGCAACAGGATGCGCCGAATCATCGCCGCCAGCATGGCGCTCTCGCCCTGCGGCTGGATGTTGCGCAACCACTCGCCATACAACGACAGCACCCGCGCCAGGCGGCCGGGCACTATATTGCCCAGCTTTTGCGACAACGGGTCGGCCGCGCGGATCAGGTACGGCGTCAGCAACGTGGTGATTGCCGATACCGCGACGGCCACCGGGTAAAGGAAATCGCTGGTTACCTGCAGGGTCATGCCCAGCGCGGCGATGATGAAAGAGAATTCGCCAATCTGCGATAGCCCCATGCCCACGCGCAACGACGTGCGCCCATCATTGCCGGCGATGAACGCCCCCATGCCACAAGACAGCATCTTGCCCAGCACCACCGCCAAGGTGATGACCACGATCGGCCAGGCGTAGTCTATGAGCACCTGGGGGTCGATCATCAGGCCGATGGCGACGAAGAATATGGCGCTGAAGAGGTCGCGTACCGGTTCGATCAGGCTTTCTATTTTCAGCAACTGGCGCGATTCAGCCATGATCGCACCAATCAGGAAGGCGCCAAGCACCATGCTGTACTCCAGCTTCACCACCAGCAGGCAGAAGCCGAAACACAGGCCCAGTACGGTAATCAGCAACATCTCGTTGCTTTCGAACTTGGCCACATAGGCCAGCAGCCGCGGCACCAACAAGATGCCGATGACCAGGGCGACGATCATGAACAGTGACAGCTTGCCGACGGTGGAGAACACCTCACCCGAGCTGACCGTGCCACTGACCGCGATGCCCGACAGCAGGGCAATGATGCCGATGCCAAGGATGTCCTCGACAATCAGCACGCCGAAGATCAGCTGGGCAAAGCGCTCGTTCTTCATCTTCAGGTCGTTGAGCGCCTTGACGATGATGGTGGTCGAGGATATGGCCAGGATGGCGCCAAGGAACAGCGAGTCCATGGTATTCCAGCCGAACCAGCGACCGATCTCGAAGCCGATCCAGATCATCAGCACGATTTCCAGGAACGCTGCGATGAACGCTGTGGCACCCACCTTGAACAGCTTGCGCAGGCTGAACTCGAGCCCCAGGCAGAACATCAGGAAGATCACCCCCAGCTCAGCGAGGGTCTTGATGGTGTCTTCATCATGGATAAGGCCAAACGGCGGGGTGTGCGGGCCAATGATGAAGCCCGCGACAATGTACCCAAGCACCACCGGCTGCTTGAGGCGATGGAAGAGAATGGTGACCACGCCAGCGACCAGCATGATGACCGCCAGGTCCTGGATGAAGCTGATGGCATGCATGGCGTGATACTCCTTTTCTCGTCTTTTTCTGGATGCCTGGGCAGACCGCTCCTCTGCCAAGGCAAACCTGAGGGAGCAGCAAGTACATACTGTATTGAATGCAGGAACGCCCATGTTGCATGGGCGTACTCAGGTTAACATCGCACCCCGCCGCAAAAAGCCGGTGCAATATGCAGAAACAGATCGGCTGGAAAAGCGCCGCTGATGGCATGATCAGCGTGACGACAGCGCGTCAGCCAACGTCCCGTATCAGCAAGGCAAATTCATAAGAGGGGAACAGCAGTGTCAGCAGATAACGCCCTCCATTCGCCCGATTCAGCGCAACCTCACCGTGAGCACACTATGGAACCTGGAAACGCCCAGCTGAGCATGACCGTCCTGATGACCCCGGACATGGCCAACTTTTCTGGCAACGTACATGGCGGCACCCTGCTCAAGTACCTCGACGAAGTGGCCTACGCCTGCGCCAGCCGCTATGCCGGTAGCTATGTGGTGACCCTGTCGGTCGACCAGGTGATCTTCCGCGAACCCGTACACGTAGGTGAACTGGTGACCTTCCTCGCGTCGGTCAACTACACCGGCAACACCTCGATGGAGGTCGGCATCAAAGTGGTGACCGAGAACATCCGCGAGCGCTCGGTGCGCCACTCCAACAGTTGCTTCTTCACCATGGTTGCAGTCGACGACAATCGCCGCCCGGTGCCGGTGCCACCGCGCCAGCCGCATAGCAGCGAAGAAAAGCGTCGCTTCCTGCAAGGCCATCAGCGGCGCCAGATCCGCCAGGAGCTGGAGAAGCGCTACCAGGACCTGAAAACCGACGCGATCTAAAGCGCCAGCAACTGCGCCTCGAAGCGTACCCGTGGGTGCGCAATGCGGTCCTGAGCCCGCACCAGCTGCAATTCGTAGCTGGCGCAGGCCTGGGTTTCCAGCAGCACTTCATGCACCGCTGCAGCCGTGAACTCGAATGCCTGCACCCAGCTGTCGCCCAGCATTACACGGGCCAGGAACAAACCGGAGGTGAGGTCACCCACCCCCACCGGCTGGCGTGGAAACGCCAGCAGCGGGCGGCGTAGGTGCCAGCTGTGTTCGGCAGTCACCAGCAGCATTTCGAACTGGTCCTCGGCGCGCCCAGGGTAGGCCAGGTGCTTGACCACCACCACCTGCGGCCCACGCTTCAGCAAGCTGCGCGCCATGTTCACGCAATCTTCCAGTGACTGCGCGCGGCGCCCACAAAAGCTGTCCAGCTCCAGTTGGTTGGGGCACAGGATGTCCGCCCTGACCGCCGCCTCCTCGAGCAGAAACGCACTGACTTCGGGCGGGACGATGCAGCCCTTCTCCGGGTGCCCCATGACCGGGTCGCACAGGTACAAAGCCTTTGGGTTCACCGCCTTGATCCGCTCGACGCCAGCCAGGATCGCTCGCCCCTGTTCGGCACTGCCCAGGTAGCCGGAAAGCACCGCATCGCAGTGGCCCAGCTCGCCGATGTTGGAAATACCTTCCACCAACGCAGGAATTTGCGCCGGGGCAAGCACTTCACCCGCCCACTGGCCATACTGTGTGTGATTGGAGAACTGCACGGTATTGAGCGGCCAGACATTGACCCCGATACGCTGCATGGGGAACACCGCGGCGCTGTTGCCGGCGTGGCCGAACACCACATGAGACTGAATGGCGAGCAGGTGCGGGGTACGTTTCATGCGGGTGGTTTCCAAAGCTGTTTCAAGGATTGTACGCAGCGCAGTATGAACGCGATTGCCACCTGTACGACAGGCCAGGGACGCAGTTAAGCTGGATACACCTGTTTGGAGCATATGCAAATGTTGACCCTGGAGAACCTCTTCGTCCTGATGCTGGTAGCCACGGCAGGCGCCTGGTTGTGGCACAACCATGGATTGCGCGAGAAAGCCCTGGAGCGGGTCAAACAGCATTGCGCCAAGCTCGACCTCGAATTGCTCGACGACGCCGTCGCGCTCAAGCGCATCGCCTTTGTCCGGGATTCCAATGGCCGTAAACGCCTGGCACGCATCTATGCCTTCGAGTTCACCGTCACGGGCGAGCAGCGCCACCCCGGTACCGTGACCCAGTTCGGCGCCCACAGCGTGCAGATCGAGCTGGCACCCTACCCGTTCGAAATCAAGACCCCACCGCGCGCCGACAATGTCATCGAAATGCAGCAGTGGCGCCAGGAGCACAACCGCTGGCGCAACTGATCAGCTGACTTGGCATTCGCTCAACCCGGCATGCAGTGCGGGTTGCGATTGCGGCTGATCGAAAATCAGCTCGATACGCGTATCCCTGCGCCATTCGCTGGGCTGCCAGGCGGGCATGCCTCCATTGAGCCCATTGAATGATTGCCAGCCTTCCACACTGTGGATAACTCCCTTGGCGCGTCGCCATGGCCAGGCGCGCAAGAACGCCTGTAACCGCTGTGGATAAAACTGTTGGCCAGGGTGCCAACGCCAGCCAATACTCCAACCTCCTTCCCCCTGTTGGCTAAGGCAGATGGGCTGCCTGGGGTCTGTCCAGAGTAATGCTGGGGCACTTTCAAGATTGTCGACAATCTTGTTATCTAGGAATGGGCTGTCAACAATCTGGGAAGATGCCTGCGGAAGGCCCGACAGAGGCAGCCAACCTTGCACTGTCCATATGATTTTCTTGTTTATAAATTTATTAGTTATCAACAACTTATCTGATTCATCCACAAGCTCTGACTTGTTGAAAACCACGTTCTCACAGCCATCGAAAGCCTGCTGTTGAGCCTCCGTGAGGGGCTCGTTTCTAGCCATGGCCAGGGCATCCACAACCATCAGAAGTGGTTGAATTGTCAGCACTCCAGCCCAGGGGGCTTGCTGTAGCTGAGCCAGCAGCTGTAATGGGTGGCCCAAGCCGGAAGGCTCGATAAACAACCTGTCGGGCCGGGATTTACGCAGCAAGCGCCCCAGGCCCACCTGAAATGGCATGCCGTTGACGCAGCACAGGCAGCCGCCTGCCACCTCGCCGATGGCTATGCCGTCTTCGTCACGGCTGAGCAAGGCCGCATCCAGGCCTACCAGGCCAAATTCGTTGATCAGTACAGCCCAGCGTTCATTGGCTGGGCGCTGGGCCAGCAGATGACGGATCAGGGTGGTTTTGCCAGCGCCCAGCGGGCCGGCAATTACATGGGTGGGAATGTTCTGCAGCATGGGGCGACTTCAGGCGGTGGTGATGCCTCACTATGCGCCGTCAGGCCAGCCAGTCAAGGCTGAGCAGTAGCCGCCCCTGTTGCCCTGAAGGGGACCGATGCACCAGGCCTGCGCCCTCGTTGCCCTGCCATTTCTCGCCTTTCAGTATCCCTACCTCGCCGGGCTGCAGGCGCTTTATGTTATCCACAGGAAGATCAGCTGTGTGTAACTCTCCACGCCGGCTATCCTGCTCTTGCAACCATTCACTACCCGGACCCGCATAGGTAGTGAGCAGGCGTAATGGCACGTTATCCACATGGAAGCGCGGGCACATAGGACCGTCCAGTACCCGCAGACGTAAACCGACCCGACGTGCGCCAACCAGGCAGGTGTACGCCGCCACCAACCACGTCACATCGGCAACGAAGGCCTCATAGCCAAGTAAATCCGACGCTTCACGCAGCAGTTCGGGCAGTACTGGCATCTGCTGCTCGTCCACATCGATTACCCGCTGATCAGCCAGGGGCTGACCAAGGCTTATGGCCAATTCAGCAAAGTCCTCCAACTGTGCCGGCAGGCGCCGGCGCCAAACGGCCAGGTTCACGCCGTCCTGCAGCACTTCAGCCAGAACTTGCGGGCTATCGCCGTGCACCTGAAAGATATCCACAGCCCGAGTTGCCGCGTTCATGCCGCCTCCTCGTGCCATGGGCCAAACGGATCGGGCAGGCGTAACCAACCCATGTGGCCCAAGTCCATTTCCTGATCCGTCAACAGGCAGCCATCAAGGGCTGTGGATAATTTTCCGAAGTCGATATTCTGCCCGATGAACACCAACTCCTGGCGGCAATCACCGGTCTCAGCAGTCCAGTGTTTCAAGATCGCGCTGGTGTTATCCACATCCTGCGGCCACTGATCGCGCGGTACGAAGCGCCACCACCGGCCAGCCAGGCCATGGCGCATCATGCCGCCCGCTTGCGACCAGCTACCGGCTTCCTGATATTTGCTGGCCAACCAGAAAAAACCCTTGGAACGCAGTAACCGCCCGTTAGTCCAGTGAGTGTGGATAAAGTCGAAAAAGCGCTGTGGATGAAGCGGACGTCGTGCCTGCCAGGTCATGGCCGCGATACCGTACTCTTCGGTTTCGGGCACATGCTCACCGCGCAACTCCTGCAACCAACCCGGTGCCTGGGCTGCCTGATCGAAGTCGAACAGGCCAGTGTCCAGAATACGCGTCAGCGGCACCTGCCCCATGACCATGGGTACGATCTGAGCCCGGGCATTGAGGCTGCGCAGAATGGCGGTGAGTTCTTCGCGCTCATGTTGGCTGATAAGGTCGATCTTGCTCAGCAGCAGCACATCGGCGAATTCGACCTGCTCGATCAGCAGATCGCTGATTGACCGCTCGTCTTCTTCGCCCAAGGTTTCGCCACGGCTGGCCAGGCTGTCTGCCGCCTGATAGTCGCGCAGGAAGTTCAGGCCATCGACCACGGTGACCATGGTGTCCAGGCGCGCCATATCGGACAGACTGCGGCCCTGTTCGTCGCGGAAAGTGAAGGTTTCGGCCACCGGTAATGGTTCGGAGATACCGGTGGACTCGATCAGCAAATAATCAAAACGCCCTTCTTCGGCCAGCCGCGCCACCTCTTCAAGCAGGTCTTCACGCAAGGTGCAGCAGATGCAGCCGTTGCTCATCTCGACCAGCTTCTCTTCAGCGCGGTTGAGGCTGACATTGCGCTGCACCTCACTGGCGTCGATGTTGATTTCACTCATGTCATTGACGATGACCGCGACCCGCAGGTTGTCGCGGTTGCGCAGCACATGGTTGAGCAGTGTGCTCTTGCCGGCGCCCAGGAAGCCGGACAGCACGGTGACGGGGAGACGATTGGGCATGGCGAACCTCTTCAGGCAGACGCATTCGAAACGATGCATTGCACAATGTTATAAAGTAACAATACAATTTCGCCAAGCCGTTCTCGACGGACGAGTGCTCACCGGGGATGAAAAATGAATCTGCCAAGCGTCTTGGCGTTGCTGATGCTGGTCATGCCGACTTCACTGCTGGCTATGCCAAAAGGCAGTGCATTGGCGCTTTGTACGCGAAGCGCCACGCTGCTCGCCTGCCAGGACGGCAAAGGCAGTTACTACAGCGTGCGCACCGAAGGCAGCACGTTCTACCTGCGCGGCTACGACTTCGACAGCCGGCGCCTGTGGGCACAAACCAACAGCCGCTACGGCACATTGACCTTTTTTACCGGCCTGGCCAGCGATGGAGAGGCCTGGGTGGGTTACAGCCGCCGCGTTGGCTGGACCACTTTGAACCGCGTATCCAGCTCCAGCGGGCAGCGCTTCAATCTGCATTGCAGTTTGATTGGCGGTTGCCGTTGATGCCTTTACTTGCTTGGAAAGCCAAATGACTCAGCTCAAGCTCCCCGATATCGCCGCACAAACTCAAGCGTATGCCGTGCCATTGAATTGGGTTGGCATGTGCGGAATCGCCCTGCCAGTGCAATTCGAAGGGCGCACCGCGGCTGCCAAAGTCGACGCAGGAGTTAGCCTGGTAGACGGCAGTTCACGCGGCATACACATGTCGCGGCTTTACCTTGCGCTGGGGTCATTGGAACACCAGCCTCTCACACCACTCGCCATCCGGCAGCTTCTGGAGGATTTCCTCAGCAGCCACGCAAGCCTTTCTTCCGCAGCCTACTTGCGCTTCAGCTTCGAGCATCTGCTGAACAGGCCCGCTTTGATCAGCCCATTGTCGGGCTGGAAAAGCTACGCCGTAACGGTAGATACCAGGATCGAAAATGAAGTGTTCCACGTGGAACTATCCGTTTCTGTCCCTTACTCCTCGACTTGCCCATGCTCGGCTGCACTCGCGCGGCAGCTGATTCAGCAGCAGTTTCAGACACACTTCAGCGGGCAGCAGATTGAAAAGGCTGCGGTACTACAATGGCTTGGCAGTGCTGAAGGGATTGTTGCTACGCCTCATAGCCAACGCAGTACCGCGCAGATTCAGGTACGGCTAAGCAGCAATCAGCAGGTGTTGCCCATCACCGAGTTGATCGACCGCATAGAGGCCAGCCTGGGGACGGCGGTACAGACCGCCGTAAAGCGCGCAGACGAGCAAGCCTTCGCCTTGGCCAACGGGCAAAACTTGATGTTCTGTGAAGACGCCGCACGCCGCCTGCATCAGGCTCTACGGCAAATTGAATGGAGCAAGGCCTTCAAGCTGCGCGTGGAACATGCAGAGAGCCTGCATGCCCACGACGCTGTAGCAACCAGCCAGTGGCAATGGGATGTCAGCTGCGCGGTTTGACCGTGCCGCAGTCATTGCCCAGCCACACCGCACGGGTGTTCATGCTGCCTTGCTGCTGCACACCCGAGGCGTTGAATGTGCCGCTCACCTGGGTAGTGAATTCCCGATCACTGAGGAATGTAGCCTGGCCACTCCCCTGGGCCTTCGGGCAGCTGAACTGAAACTTCCACACATTACCGGTGCGGTCAGTGATCTTCTGCGTGCAACCTGACTTCGGGTCCTGCAGCGGGATGTCGTTGGTTGCCACCTGTTCTGGCGTCAGGCACGAACGTACACCCTTACCGCCTACGCTTACTCCCTGTTTGGCCAACACCCCTTCCATCATTGCGCGCTGCTCTGGCGGCAGGTTTTTTAACTGGCCGAGCATGAATTCCATGTCGGGTAGCGGCTTGCCATCGACCTGCATGTTGCTGGTGGTCAGCTCCCACAAACCGGGTTGCAGCATCTGGGCATGCACCAGCGAGCTGCTCATTGCTAGGGCCAACGCCAACAGTGGCAGACGAATCTTCATGGACGAACGCTCCTGGAAAAAAGCCGGCCAAGCGGGCCGGGCTGAGCCTTAGACGCCAAATCCACCTTCGGGTTGCAAGGCGGACCGGGAACGTGTTCTGTTACCTCTAGTGTACTCGGCAAGCAGGATGCATATGGATTACCACAGCCCCTACTTCTTTGGTTACCTACTCGGCCTGATACATCTGCTGGGTATCGTAGCCGCACTGCACGCGGTGTTCACCGTGCGGACTGCCCAAGGCGCGATTGCCTGGGCCATGCCCTTGTTCTTCATCCCCTACCTCACCTTGATTCCCTATCTGGTCTTCGGTGCCCGATCGTTCTATGCCTACATCAAGGCGCGGCGCCAGGCCAACCAGGAAATGCACGTGGCCATGGCCAACCTCAACTGGCGGCCCTGGGTTGAGGAAGCCCTTACTGCCCGTGAGTCGGAAAGCTACGCAGCCTTGCGCGCCATGCCCAAGCTGGGTCGCATGCCATGCCTGGCAAACAACCAGGTGAAACTGCTGATCAATGGCCAGGCCACATTTGATGCCATTTTCGCTGCCATCGAGAAAGCCCGCGATGTGGTGCTGGTGCAGTTCTTCATCATTCATGACGACACCCTTGGCAAAGCGCTGCAGCAACTGTTGTTACGCAAGGCCGCCGAAGGGGTGCAGGTGTTCGTGCTCTACGACCGTGTCGGCAGCCACGCCTTGCCGGCCAGTTACAGCCAGGTGCTGCGTGACGGTGGTGTGCAGATCCATGCCTTCGCCACCCGCCGCGGCTGGTTCAATCGTTTCCAGGTCAACTTCCGCAACCATCGCAAGATCGTGGTGGTGGATGGCCTGGTCGGTTTCATCGGCGGGCACAACGTGGGTGACGAGTACCTGGGTAAGCACCCGCAGCTTTCACCCTGGCGCGACACCCATGTGCAGATTAGCGGGCCGGTGCTGGCCTGCCTGCAAGAGTCGTTCGCCGAAGACTGGTACTGGGCCACGCGCCAGCTACCGCCACTGATCCTGCCAGATGCCTACCCGGACAACGGTGTCCTGTGCCAGGCCTTGGCCAGCGGCCCGGCAGACCCACAGGAAACCTGCTCGCTGTTCTTCCTTGAAGCAATTCACTCCGCCACCCGCAGAGTGTGGATCACCAGCCCTTACTTCATTCCTGACGAGGCCGTGTTCGCCGCCTTGCGCCTGGCGGTGTTGCGAGGGGTCGATGTGCGCGTGCTGATTCCATCACGGCCGGACCACCGCATTGTCTATGCCGCCTCCAGCCTGTTCGCCTTTGAAGCGGTACGCGCAGGGGTGCGCGTGTTCCGTTACCAGCCAGGGTTCCTGCATCAGAAGGTGGTGTTGGTGGATGACGACGTCAGTGCGATTGGCAGTGCCAACCTGGACAACCGCTCGTTCCGCCTGAACTTCGAAATTACCCTGCTGACAGTCGACCGCAGCTTCGCCGACCAGGTCGAGCACATGCTGAACGATGACTTTGAACAGGCACGGGAGATTACTGCAGAGGACAGCCGCGATACGCATCGACTGCAACAACTGGGGATGCGCATTGCGCGGCTGATTTCACCGATTCTCTAAAAGCGTGTTTTTACTTAAGTCCCAGTGGAAGCGCACTCGCTCACTTCCACTGGGACTTGAGTAATCAGCGATACAGGTCCTCACGCGTCCAGGGCAGGTTATGGTGCCCATCGGCGTATGGCTTCACCGCCAAGATTTGGTGCAGGTTGATCCAACCCTTCTGGAAGGCATAGGCACACCCGGCCAGGTACAACCGCCAAATACGCAGTGTCTTCTCGGGCACCAGCGCCGCCGCCTTGTGCAACTGGTTTTCCAGGTTCTCGCTCCAGTGGTGCAGGGTCTTGGCGTAGTGAAGGCGCAGGCTTTCCACATCCACCACTTCCAACCCCGCTTCACAAATACTGGCGCTGATCATCGACAGGTGCGGCAACTCGCCGTGGGGGAACACATAGCGGTCGATGAACTCACCAGCACCTCGCCCCACCGGTCGGCCATCGACATGCTTGGCAGTGATGCCATGGTTCATCACCAGCCCACCTTCCCTCACCGCGCCGAACAGCTTCTGGCAATACAGCGCGAGGTTGGCATGCCCGACATGTTCGAACATACCCACGCTGACAACCTTGTCGAAGCGACCATCCTGGGGCAAGTCACGGTAGTCGAGAATCTGCAAGTCAACCTTGTCAACCAAGCCCTCGGCCTTGACGCGCTGACGACCAAGCTTGAGCTGCTCCTTGCTCAAAGTAATGCCGAACACCTTGGCGCCGTACTCGCGGGCAGCAAAACGCGCCAGCCCTCCCCAGCCGCAGCCAACGTCGAGCAGGTAGTCCCCGGCTTCCAAACGCAACTTGCGGCACAAGTGGTCGAACTTGTCCTGCTGCGCCTGATCAAGTGTGTTGTCGGGCTCACGGAAGTAGGCGCATGAATAGGCCATGTCCTGATCCAGCCACAGCTGGTAGAACGCGTTGGAGACGTCATAGTGATAAGAGATGGCTTCGGCGTCAGTGCTCTTGTCATGAGCAAGCCTCTGCGGCAGCACTTCTTCCTCACCGGCCAGCAATGCTTCGCTCAGCTCATCACACACGCGGATGGCCTCGCCAATATCGCCCTCCAGCTCCAGCTTGCCTTCAACAAATGCGGTGCCTAGCTGATCCATGCTTGGATGGGTCAACTGGCTGATGAGCTGTGGTTCCTTGACAAGGATGGTGACCTGCGGGCTAGGCCCCAGATCGAACTGGTTGCCGTCCCACAGTTTCAGCCGCAGCGGCAGATGCAGGCTCTGCAATGCCGGTGGAAGTTGAGCAAGCATGAACAACCCTCCTATCCCTAATTGACTACGACGCCTGATATTTCGAACGTCGCCGCAACAGAGTAGTTCATTGGTGGGATGTTTCCTCTAAACAAGACCATGGTCTAGAACCAACTGTTCTTATCCATGCAGTGGATTGTATACAATCTTTCCTTCTCAGCTTAACCTTATGCCCCTCTCGCGCTTCTACATCCTGGAGTTGAACCCATGAAATCTTATGACGTGGTGATCATCGGCGGTGGCCCTGGCGGCTACAACGCCGCCATCCGCGCTGGCCAGCTGGGCCTTAGCGTCGCCTGCGTGGAAGGCCGCTCGACCTTGGGCGGCACCTGCCTGAACGTTGGTTGCATGCCTTCCAAGGCACTGCTGCATGCTTCCGAGCTTTACGAAGCCGCCAGCGGTGACGAATTCGCCCACCTCGGTATCGAAGTCAAGCCCACCCTCAACCTCGCCCAGATGATGAAACAAAAGGATGAGAGCGTGACCGGCCTGACAAAGGGCATCGAGTACCTGTTCCGCAAGAACAAAGTCGACTGGATCAAAGGCTGGGGGCGCCTGGATGGCGTGGGCAAGGTCGTGGTCAAGGCCGAAGACGGCAGCGAAACTGCGCTGCAGGCCAAGGACATCGTCATCGCCACCGGCTCCGAGCCAACCCCCCTGCCAGGCGTGACTATCGACAACCAGCGCATCATCGACTCGACCGGTGCGCTGTCGCTGCCGCAAGTGCCCAAGCACCTGGTCGTCATCGGTGCCGGCGTAATCGGCCTTGAGCTGGGTTCGGTCTGGCGCCGGCTGGGTAGCCAGGTCACCGTCATCGAATACCTCGACCGCATCTGCCCAGGCACCGACACGGAAACCGCCAAGACCCTGCAGAAGGCACTGGCCAAGCAAGGCATGGTGTTCAAGCTGGGCAGTAAAGTGACCCAGGCTACTGCAAGTGCCGATGGCGTGAGCCTGACGCTGGAGCCTGCCGCTGGCGGCACCGCAGAATCGCTGCAGGCCGATTACGTGCTGGTGGCTATCGGCCGCCGCCCTTATACCAAAGGGCTGAACCTTGAAAGCGTGGGCCTGGAAACCGACAAGCGTGGCATGCTCGGTAACGAGCACCACCGCACTTCAGTGCCAGGTGTGTGGGTGATTGGCGACGTCACGTCCGGCCCGATGCTGGCGCACAAGGCCGAAGACGAAGCGGTAGCCTGCATCGAGCGCATCGCCGGCAAGCCCCACGAGGTCAACTACAACCTCATCCCTGGCGTAATCTACACCCGCCCGGAGCTGGCCACCGTGGGCAAGACCGAGGAGCAGCTCAAAGCAGAAGGACGCGCCTACAAGGTCGGCAAGTTCCCCTTCACCGCCAACAGCCGGGCCAAGATCAACCACGAGACCGAAGGCTTCGCCAAGGTCATCGCCGATGCCCAAACCGATGAAGTACTGGGCGTACACCTGGTAGGGCCAAGCGTCAGTGAAATGATTGGTGAGTTCTGCGTGGCCATGGAGTTCTCGGCCTCGGCAGAAGACATCGCCCTCACCTGCCACCCGCACCCGACGCGCTCCGAGGCCCTGCGCCAGGCAGCGATGAATGTGGACGGCATGGCGATGCAGATCTGACCGCAGCTGTTCGCAGCAGTGGCCATTCAAGATCAGGATGCAAGCGGCCAGGTTAACGTAGCCATTGATTGTGAATGACGATCCTGATCGTATGCCTGGGTGCGCTGTTTCCTCGAAAAGGTCGCGGAAAGCTATGCAGCTATGGTCTAGCTGGCCTGCTCTATTCGGTGTTTGCGACATCTCTTTTCGTACAGAGCCTAGCCCCTGTCTGAAAAGCCTTGATTCTCGGTGATGCTCCTTTGAAAACCGCCCAGGAATGCTCATTTACTCCAGTAAACTGCGCTTCCTCGGCGGTTTCGCCTTGCCTGACCATCTTCTCAGACTCTTCAAAAAGAGCCTAGAACCCTCATTACTCACAAAAATCTGCTTTGTTTTTTTTCGCCTCAATTGCACATTCTCTTGTCTAATTTCCCCTGTTTTCTGTTGAAAGTAGTAAATAGCACAATGACAGATACTATTGCTAAAGTTCCCCAACCATAAGCATAGGTACCAAGGCTATCCCGTGATAAGCCAATAATCGGGGGAATCAATACAACGGAGAGCTGATTAGCTGTCATGGCCATTCCCAGCGCAAAACCCTTGCGATCAGCAGGAGCAGTTTCTGCAATGTAAGCTACCCATGGACCGTACCATCCGTATGCAAAAAAACCAGTGAACGCCATAAAAACACTTAGCATTAACAAATTTTTTGTATTCAAAAAGGGTAACAGCATCAATATGGCCGCTACCGCACCGAGACAAGTCATCACGGGGTAGTACCTTCCTGACTCACAATTATCACTCCAAGCCGCTAGGACAACCCTTCCGACTATGCCTGCCCCTAGCACCACGAAGAACATCATCGTCGCAGTAGATCTATCAAGCCCAACTGAGGTATAAAGATACAAAACTAAGAAGACTGAAATGGCATACTGTGAGGCAGTGAGACTAGCACCGGACACCATGATTTTTCTCATGGCAGGTTCGGTTACCATAGACAGTCGGGACACAGCCGCCAATTTTAGATTGATTTTTTTTCTTTCGATGCCCTGACTTATCTCAGGTTTTTTATACAGCAAAACAAATAAGATGGCACCAAACAACGCTACAAGTCCGCCCACCAAAAAAGCTGTTTGAACAGAGTATTGGCTGGCAAAAAATGGAAGTAGTAACGCGGCCATGGCGCCGCCCAGGGGTAATCCAGCTTGTCGAATACCCATTGCAAAACCTAGCTGACTACCTTGAAACCAATTAGATACAGACTTGCTTCCTCCGGGCTGAGCCGTGCTGTATCCAAAACCTAATAGTACTAGGATCATAAGCAATTCAGTGTAAGAATTTGCCAGCGCAGCGCAGCACAATGAAACGCCAACGATTACTGTTCCTACACCAACAACAAATCGCTCACTGTACCTATCCAATAGCTCGCCAGCAATCAATAGACCAAAAAGCGGAATCAACTGTGCTGCCGAAACCAATGTGCCGATCTGCCAATTACTGAGGCCCATCTCGGACTGAACATTTAACGCGATAGCCCCAAAGCCTTGAACGAAAAAACAAGCGCTAGCTTGTGCAAAAGTAGCCACAGCTAAAATTACCCAACGATAATTCTTATTTGGAAAATTCATGCGTCAAATCCCCCACTTCTAAAAACCTGACACTAAGACGTTGCGTTGACATTTGAAGTTCTCTGCCTGCACCAATGAAATTTCCAGTTTCTAACAACGTATGTTAGTTGACTGACCAACCAACGATCAAAAATTAGCGGTCAAGGTTTTGATGTCTGTGCAGAAGCCATTTTTCGAAAACACCTTGCGACAGCCAATAATATCTTGCTTACTTGTAAAGATAACAGCTTTTAAAGGCTGGCTAATGGAAGCGTGCTTTTTTTTCACTGTAGATGCGACCCGCAGAGCAACTTTTTTTGCAGGGTCGAGCCAATTCTGAACGGATGGGAATATCCCTTCCAAGTCTTTAATTACATGAGGGAAGTGAGTGCAACCAAGGATAACTGTGTCAATTGAAAATCGCTGTTTTGTAGTGAGATGGTCATCCACAAGCTTAGTGAAACTAGCAAAACTTGCTACCTGCCCTGCCAATCGGGCTTCAGACAGTGCTACCAACGGCTGCGCCGCTATTGGCCATATATTGGCCCGATTTCTTGTTATGGCCATCGCGCGGCGAATATACCTACTCTTAACCGTGCCGGGAGTGGCAAGTAATACGATATTTTTTTGGTCGGAAATTTCAACAGCTTCCTCTAGGGGGGGGCGTTATTAAGAAACAGTGCTGAACACATGAGTCTAGACCATAGTCCTTCATAGCGACGGAAGCGGTATTACACGCTACAACGATAGCTAACGGCCTAATTTGTGTATAGAGCTGATCAATTAAATGCTGTACCCTTTGAGAAATTTCAGCCCCGGACTTGCTACCGTACGGGAACCATTCATTATCTACCACATAGAGTATACTTGCCTCAGGAAGTAGAAGTTCCAGTTGCCGGGACAGTGTTAGCCCCCCTACGCCAGAATCCAATACTACAATTGGCCGCTTCGCACTCAACCATTGACTGCTATATAGTTTATTTTCGTCATCCAGCCAAAAGCTGAAGGCAATCGCCAGTGAACTATTGAGGATATGCATCGGCCTTCACCCTATGCATTGATAGCGCGAGTATCTACCGAGTCCCGCATTTCTCGGGACTTCCTCAGGCTTGATGCGAATACAACCTGAGATAGCCAACGGGCGCCACCACCGTAATTAGCATTGAACGAATCACGTGCATGTACACACCGGTAGTTATCGATGAAGACACAATCCGCTTGCTCAAGTATGAGTGTCACGCGATTTTCTGAAAAGTGATTTAAGAGTTTTTCCAACGCTTGACGTTCGATGCCTTCATATTCCCCGACATCCAAAGTGGCTGCATTAATTTTTACATAGGGTGCGTCTCTATGGCCAAATAGAATTGTCTGGGCGTTTTCTTCGACCACGTCAGATGTGTTGTGTATTGGGTTGTGAGAAATTCTAAACCTCGACTCAAATAGCACATTCATTTCTTCCTCGCTAAGCTTGATGCCATCAATGCTCGAAAGAACTGTCGCTGCACGTTCATCATTACGCATGCACACGAGCCCTAAGTACTCTGGTCGAGCAGGGTGAAATGCATCTTCTACATGGAATCCAAAATCGAGAACAGACCCAGAACTTGAATTGGCAATGCATCCATACCCTTCAAACGGTATAATATTATTATACAGGCTACCCCCGCGCTGCGAAGTGAATCCGATACCTTCGCCCAGTAATGACCCGTATAGGCCATGCAAGATTTTTGCGTCACTCAAACAATAGTCTTCTTCTAATTCAATATACCCTTTTGGCGTTGCCCCTGCACCATGTCGAAGAACGGGATTTCCGGAAACTAGAAGAGCCGCAAATTCTTCTTTTCGTTTGAAGTCGTAGAATACTTTACGAATGCTTCGTGGCAATTCTTGGGCATACAGAACTGCTTTTTCCATAAAGCTGTACTGATTTGTCATTCCGGGCTCTTTAATAACCTCATCCAACAAACCCCGAACTTGCAGTTTTTCATAATGGGTAAGAACAAGCTTCTTTACTTCAGTCACCACAATATGTTACCCCTTCGTATCTGTGATCAAACCTGTCGAAACCTATCTTAGGCACTGGTCGAAATTTAAGACTCTACGTCCTTCGATTGACCGTAGACTTGGAAATTGGCAACCTTTTCTGTCTTATATTTAATGTCGAAAAATATCCAATCACGGTTGTTGTGATGTAAGAATTACGATAAGGAAATTTGCTGGGCATGGTCAATATTCAAAGACGTAGGGTATTTCTTATTCTTTTGTGCGAAAAATAAAATCGCGGATTTTGAAAGCATTGAAAGCTATAATTTTGCGGAACAAAAAAATGCACCACATCGAAAGATGCGGTGCATTTAAATGAGAATAGGGGCAAGTAGCTTGGTCCAGAACGTACACGTTGAAACGTATGACGCTGCGAACTCTACAAAATGCTTCAGCGGGGTAGTAATTGGGTTTCCGGAATTTCGTACAAAACCTAGAATATCTTCAAAACTCTCGCAGACCTCAGAATATCTAAGTCAGAGTCG
>NZ_BCBQ01000109.1:0-18115 GCF_001320885.1 Pseudomonas sp. NBRC 111140 | reverse complement strand
GACGCAAGGCCGCTCCTACACTGACCGCGTCAGGGGGCAGGGCATTATCGATTCAGCGAGGAGTAATTGATGGCCCGACAGTGGCCCTGCACCCTGAAAAAATTCCTCACGTCCGCCACTATTTCGGGTATAGTACGCGCCGGTCTTTTAGCGGACCTCAAAATCAGGTGGTGCAAATCCTCCGAGTCCAGCTTCGGCTGCACGTCCGCTAGGCGGACCTTCCCAAGTTTTCTTTTTCAATCGTTTTCGCAAATCCCCGCCGCCAAAGCTGCCTGGGTGACCTGACGGTCTTTCAAGGCATGTGCAGCTTTGGAGCATGGGTCTTTGCGGATGCACCTAGAGGCAGACCCATGACCCAGGAAACCGGCGGCTTCGCCGCTCTCGATCTTAATCCGAACATTGTTGCTGCCGTTGTGGCTACCGGCTATGAAGAGCCGTCCGCCATTCAGCAACAATCGATCCCGATCATCCTCGCCGGTCACGACATGATCGGCCAGGCGCAGACTGGCACCGGCAAAACCGCTGCCTTCGCCCTGCCGATCCTCAACAAGATCGATGTGAGCAAGCGCGAACCGCAAGCCCTGATCCTGGCGCCAACCCGTGAGTTGGCGCTGCAAGTTGCTACCGCTTTCGAAACCTACGCCAAGCAGATGCCGGGCGTTAACGTTGTCGCCGTCTACGGTGGTGCCCCGATGGGCCCACAGCTGCGCGCAATCCGTAATGGCGCGCAAATCGTCGTGGCCACCCCGGGCCGTCTGTGCGACCACCTGCGTCGTGACGAAAAAGTCCTGTCGACCGTACAGTACCTGGTACTGGACGAAGCCGACGAGATGCTGAAGCTGGGCTTCATGGATGACCTCGAAGTGATCTTCGACGCAATCCCGGCTACCCGTCAGACCGTCCTGTTCTCCGCTACCCTGCCGTCGTCGATCCGTTCGATCGCCGAGCGTCACCTGCGCGAACCCAAGCACGTCAAGATCCAGACCAAGACCCAGACCGTTACCGCGATCGAGCAGGCCCACCTGATGGTCCACGCCGACCAGAAGATCCCGGCTGTGCTGCGTCTGCTGGAAGTGGAAGAGTTCGACGCACTGATCGCCTTCGTGCGCACCAAGCAAGCCACCCTGGACCTGGCCGCCGCGCTGGAAGCCAAGGGCTACAAGGCTGCCGCGCTGAACGGCGACATCGCCCAGAACCAGCGTGAGCGCGTGATCGACTCGCTCAAGGATGGCCGCTTGGACATCGTCGTCGCTACCGACGTCGCTGCCCGTGGTCTGGACGTACCGCGCATCACTCACGTGTTCAACGTTGATATGCCGTACGACCCGGAGTCCTACGTTCACCGTATCGGCCGTACCGGCCGTGCCGGTCGCGATGGCCGCGCACTGCTGCTGGTCACCCCGCGTGAGCGCCGCATGCTGCAGGTGATCGAGCGTGTAACCGGGCAGAAGGTTGCCGAAGCGCGCCTGCCGAACGCTCAGGCCGTGCTCGATGCCCGCATCAAGAAGCTGACGTCGAGCCTGGCGCCGCTGGTGGCCGAAGCTGAAGCCACCCACGGCGAGCTGTTCGACCGCCTGACCAGCGACCTGGGTTGCAGTGCGCGTGCCCTGGCTTCGGCCTTGCTGCGCAAAGCCACCAATGGCCAGGCGCTGGACCTGGCTGCGGTAGAGCGTGAGCAGCCGCTGGTGCCGGGCGTTGGTGCCCCGCGTGGCGAGCGTAGCGAGCGTCCTGACCGTGGCGAGCGCCCTGACCGTGGTGACCGCGAGCGCCGCGCGCCGCTGCCGCTGGCCGAAGGCCGTGTACGTTGCCGTACCGCTCTGGGTGCCCGTGACGGTATCGCTGCCAAGAACCTGCTGGGCGCGATCCTCAACGAGGGTGGCCTGGCGCGTGACGCCATTGGCCGTATCCAGGTACGCGACAGCTTCAGCCTGGTCGAGCTGCCGGAAGACGGCCTGGAGAAGCTGCTGTCCAAGCTCAAGGACACCCGCGTGGCTGGCAAGCAGCTGAAGCTGCGTCGCTACCGCGAGGATTGATCCTTGCGCAATGAAAAATCCCCGGCCTAGGCTGGGGATTTTTTTGCCTGTGGGATTTTGCGGCGCAAAGCGCCCCCGGCATTCTTCAGTCGAAGCGATAAATGTCCATCCCCAGCGCCCCCAGGGTGAATCCTTGGTGTACCACGCCAAACTTGCCCCCAGCTCCGAGGGCAAAGAACAGTGGTAGCAAATGCTCATCACTGGGATGGTTGCGCACTGCATAGGGCGCCTGCTTCCGGTAATCCAGCAATGATGCCTGGTCATCTTCCAGCAGCCGGTCCACCACCCAATCCCTGAACGCCAGCGCCCAGGGTTCGATAACGTCCGGCCCGGCATGCCAGTCCAGTTCCCCAAGGTTATGGGTGATACTGCCCGAACCCATCAGCAAAATGCCCTCGTCGCGCAAACCCGCCAACGCCTGGCCCACCTTGACCTGCAGCGCCGGGCCCATGTGGCTGGGCAGTGAAACTTGCACCACTGGAATGCTCGCATCGGGGTACATCAGCGACAAGGGCACCCAGGCGCCGTGGTCGAACGGGCGCTGCGTGTCCAGCCGCGCGGGTAGCCCCGCAGCTTTCAGCAACGCACTGACCTGGCCGGCAAGGGCAGGTTCGCCCGGCGCCGGGTACTGCACCGCATACAAGGCCGGTGGGAAGCCGTAGAAGTCATGCCAGGTTTCTGGTTGTGCGCTACCAGTGACCAGCAGCTCGCGGCTTTCCCAGTGCGCCGATACCACCACGACCGCTTTGGGCCGTGGCAGCGCGTTGGCCAGCCCGGCCAGCGCCGGCCCGCTGGCGCCGGGTTGCAGCGCGAGCATGGGGGAACCATGGGAAATGAACAGGCTGGGCAGCATGGCAAGGTCCTGAAGGTTAAGATGCAATCATCTTCGATCAAATAAACATCGAAATCCAAACCAAGTTTTACCGGAAAACCATCTAAAAATCGGGAGTGATCATGGAGCCAGCGTTCTGGCAAAAGCGGTGGGCCGATAACCAGATTGGCTTTCATCAGGCGCAGGTGAACCCCTACCTGCAGAAGTATTGGCCACAGTTGCAGCTGGCGCCGGCCAGTCGTGTGCTGGTGCCGCTGTGCGGCAAGAGCCTGGACCTGGCCTGGTTGGCTGGGCAGGGGTACCGCGTGCTTGGTGTGGAGCTGTCTCGGCAGGCGGTGGAGGGCTTCTTCCGTGAACATGGGCTTGATGCCGACGTTTTGCAGCATGGAGCTTTCGAGGTTTGGCGCAGTGGCGAAATCGAGCTGTGGTGTGGCGATTTCTTTACGCTGCAGGCGGAGGATATCGCCGACTGCGTGGGCCTTTATGATCGGGCGGCGCTAATCGCATTGCCGCCGCAGATGCGCGCGGCGTACATGCGGTTGCTGTCGGCGTGGCTGCCTGCGGGCTGCAGGGGGTTGCTGGTGACCCTGGATTATGACCAGTCGCTGCTGGGCGGCCCGCCGTTTTCAGTAGGGGATAAAGAAGTGCTGCAGGGGTTTGCGGGGTGGCAGATGGATGAGCTGGAGGTGGTGGAGCTTATTCAGGAGAGCCCGAAGTTTTTGCAGGCCGGGGCTTGCAGCCTGTTGGAGCGGGTGTACCGGGTCAAGCGCTGACCGGCGCATGCAAAAAGGGCGACCGAAGTCGCCCTTTCAACATTACCAGGTGGATCAACCGCGACGGCGCAGGGCCTCGATACGGTCTTCCAGCGGCGGGTGGCTCATCAGCAGCCCGGCCAGGCCGTGCTTGAGGCCGCCATTGATGCCAAAGGCCTTCATGGTGTCGGGCATGTGCACGGGCAGGCCTTGTTCCACACGCAGGCGCTGCAAGGCGCCGATCATGGCCGAGGTGCCAGCCAGCTGCGCACCGGCTTCGTCGGCGCGGTATTCGCGGCGGCGCGAGAACCACATCACGATCATGCTGGCCAGGATGCCCAGGATCAGCTCGGCAACGATGGTGGCCACGTAGTAGGCAATGCCCTGGCCCTCTTCGTTCTTGAAGATGACCTTGTCGACGAAGTTGCCGATGATGCGTGCAAAGAACATCACGAAGGTGTTCACCACACCCTGCACCAGCGCCAGGGTGACCATGTCGCCGTTGGCAACGTGGCCGATTTCGTGGGCCAGTACCGCACGCACTTCATCGGGCGAGAAGCGCTCCAGCAGGCCTTGGGACACGGCTACCAGCGCGTCGTTGCGGTTCCAGCCGGTGGCGAAGGCGTTGGCCTCGTAGGCCGGGAAAATACCCACTTCGGGCATTTTGATGCCCGCCTCACGGGACAGCTCTTCGACCGTTTGCAGCAGCCACTGTTCGTGACGGGTGCGCGGTTGGCTGATGATCTGGGTGCCGGTGCTCATCTTCGCCATCCACTTGGAGATGAACAGCGAGACGAGGGAGCCGGCAAAGCCGAACACGGCGCAGAACACCAGCAGGCTGCTGAGGTTCAGGTCGACCCCGTTGGCGGCCATGAACCCGTTGAAACCGAACAGGCTCAGGGTAATGCTTGCAACCAGCACCACCGCAAGGTTGGTGGCTACAAACAACAGAATGCGCATCATGGTTGTTACGTTCTCCTGACGGATGAGTTGTCGCTTACTGCGGGGTATATAAGGGGCCTGCCGTGCCGATTCAATCGGGCGACTATTTCAAACTGTGTACGGCGGAGTATGGCAGAGGATGGCGCGGGGGCTGTGGGATAGAGCGTTGCAGGATGTAAGAAGCGAGGTATGCCTTGAGGTTTGTGGCGCTTGTGAGATCGAGCGCCACCCCAAAAATCCCGTCGGACCTTACTGCGAATACCCCTTCAGGAAATTGCCAATCCGGCCAATCGCCGCTTCCAGGTCGTCCACCCGAGGCAAGGTGACCACGCGGAAGTGGTCCGGCCACGGCCAGTTGAACGCCGTACCTTGCACGATCAGCAGTTTTTCCGACAGCAGCAGGTCAAGGGCGAACTTCTCGTCGTTGAGGATCGGGCACACCTTCGGGTCGATGCGCGGGAATGCATACAGCGCACCCATCGGCTTCACACAGCTCACCCCCGGGATATCGTTGAGCAGCTCGTAGGTGCGGTTGCGCTGTTCCAGCAAGCGGCCTGGCGGCAATACCAGGTCGTTGATGCTCTGGTAGCCGCCTAGCGCGGTCTGGATGGCATGCTGGGCCGGCACGTTGGCGCACAGGCGCATGTTGGCCAGCATGTCGATGCCTTCGATGTAGCTCTGGGCGTGGTGCTTGGGCCCGGAGATGATCAGCCAGCCAGAACGGAAACCCGCCACTCGGTACGACTTGGACAGGCCGTTGAAAGTCAGGCACAGCAGGTCGGGTGCCAGCGAGGCGGTGCTGATGTGCACCGCTTCGTCGTACAGGATCTTGTCGTAGATCTCGTCGGAGAACACCACCAGGTTGTGCTGGCGGGCCAGCTCCAGCATGCCCAGCAACAGCTCTTTGGAGTAGACGGCGCCGGTCGGGTTGTTCGGGTTGATGATCACCAGGGCCTTGGTGTTCGGGGTGATCTTGGCCTTGATGTCTTCAAGGTCGGGGAACCAGTCGGCTTGCTCGTCGCACAGGTAATGCACCGGCTTGCCGCCCGCCAGGCTCACGGCGGCGGTCCACAGCGGGTAGTCGGGGGCCGGGATCAGCACTTCGTCGCCGTTGTTCAGCAGCGCCTGCATCGACATGACGATCAGCTCGGACACACCGTTGCCGAGGTAGATGTCCTCGATGGTGACGCCTTCGATTTCCTTTTGCTGGCAGTACTGCATCACCGCCTTGCGCGCGCTGAACAGGCCCTTGGAGTCACTGTAGCCCTGGGCGGTGGGCAGGTTGCGGATCACATCCTGGAGGATTTCATCGGGCGCCTCGAAGCCAAACGGCGCCGGGTTGCCGATGTTCAGCTTGAGGATGCGGTGGCCTTCCTCTTCCAGACGTTTGGCGTGCTTGAGCACTGGGCCGCGAATGTCGTAGCAGACATTGGCGAGCTTGTTCGATTTGCTGAACTGCATGATGGGATCCCGATATGAGAAAACGCGCAACCCATGCCGAAAGGTTTGAAACGGCAGGAAGCGGGTGCCAGACTGAACGCCTGGCACACGAAGCCAACTAATATACGTGCCACCCGCGCCCCGGAAAAGACGGCGCGGGGTGAAATTCAGCCTGCCGAGGTCCCTACATGAAAAAGATCGAAAAAACCCTGGATGAATGGCGGTCGATGCTCGACCCCGAGCAATACCAGGTATGCCGCCTCAAGGGCACCGAGCGGCCATTCAGCGGCAAGTACAACAGCGAACGCCGCGACGGCATCTACCACTGCATCTGCTGCAACCTGCCACTGTTCGACGCGCAAACCAAGTTCGACTCGGGCTGCGGTTGGCCGAGCTTCTACGCACCGATCGAAGACAGCGCCATGATCGAGATCCGTGACACTTCCCACGGCATGATCCGTACCGAAGTCACCTGCGCCCGTTGTGACGCGCACCTGGGGCACGTGTTCCCCGATGGCCCGCCACCGACCGGCCTGCGCTACTGCATCAACTCGGTGTGCATCGACCTGCGCCCACGCGACTGACCGGAGCCCGATCATGGCTGCATCGATGCTGGACATCCCCTGCGTGACCCTCGGCGGCGAGCACAAAACGCTCGGCGACTACCCAGGCAAGGTGCTGCTGGTGGTCAACACCGCCAGCCAGTGCGGCTTTACCCCACAGTACAAGGGCCTGGAGCAACTCTGGCAAACCTACCGCGAGCGCGGCCTGGTGGTGCTGGGCTTTCCATGCAATCAGTTTGGCAAGCAGGAACCGGGCGATGCGCGTGAAATCGCGCAGTTTTGCGAGCGCAATTTCGGTGTGAGCTTTCCGCTGTTTCGCAAGATCGAGGTCAACGGCCCCGGCACCCACCCGCTGTACGTCGAACTCAAGCAGCGTGCACCGGGCTTGCTCGGCTCGCAGAAGATCAAGTGGAACTTCACCAAGTTCCTGATCGACCCTGCCAGCGGTCAGGTCACGCGCTATGCCCCCACCACCAAGCCACAGGCCCTGGAAGCGGACATCGAGCGCTTGCTCAGCCGTTGAGCGGCACCCAGTGGTCGATCAGGGCCAGTAGCTCTTCGCGGCGAAACGGCTTGGCCAGGTAGTCGTTCATGCCTGCCGCCCGGCAGCGTTCGCGCTCCTCGGGCATGGCGTTGGCGGTGAGGGCAACGATTGGCAGTTCGGGCCAGCGGCCGCTCTGTCGGATGCGCCGGCTGGCCTCGTAGCCATCCATCACCGGCATGTTGCAGTCCATCAGCACCAGGTCGAAGTCGTCATGCTGCAACAGTTCCAGCGCCTCGGCGCCCTGGGTGGCCAATTGCACCTGGCAGCCAAGCTTGGCAAGCATGCCCTTGGCTACCAACTGGTTTACCGGGTTGTCCTCTACCAGCAGAATCCGCGCGCGGCCTTGCTCCAGGGTAATGGCCGGGGTGGCCAGCGGGTGTTCGGGCTCATGGCCTTGCAAGGTGCGGCGCAACGTCTGGTAAAGGGCGTTGCGCGCCAGTGGCCGGGCCAGCTGATGCAACGGGGCCAAGGCCAGCGACTGCTCGTTGGGCAGGAAGTTGCCGTAGGCGGTCACCAGCAGTATCGGGGTTTTCAGTGCCTGGCGCAGTTCGAACAGGTGGTCCACATCGTCGCTGATCAACAGGTCGATCGCGGCGCCGTCCAGCGTGGCGCTGCTGTCATGGCGCTGGTAGGTCAGGCCCCAGGCGGGCAGCAAGTTCTGCAGCAGTTCATCAAGCCCGCTACCGCCTGCGCTCAGGGCGGCCACGTGGCCATGCAGGGGCACCGGCGGGATGGCTTCGGTGTGCACGGCCAGCGGTAATTCGGCGGTAAAGCAGCTACCAAAGCCCGGCTCGGAGCGAATGTGCAGGTGGCCCTGCATGGCCTTGCACAGGTTGCGCGTCAGCGCCAGGCCCAGGCCGGTGCCGCCGTACTGGCGGGTAATGCCGGCACCGGCCTGGGTGAAGGGCTGGAAGATGCGCGCCTGGGCCTCTTCGGGGATGCCGATGCCTGTGTCACGTACCTCCAGGCGCACACCGCCGACGATCGTCACCAGGCGCACATCGACGCGACCGAAGCGGGTGAACTTGAGCGCGTTGGACAGTAGATTGCTGACGATCTGCCGCACCCGCGTGGGGTCGCCGAGCACGCTGCTAGGGAAGTCGCTGGCGATAAGGCACGTGAGTTCCACGCTTTGCGCGGTGTTCTGCGACAGCAGGTTGGCGGTGTCTTCCACCATCGACCCCATGTCGAAGGGGATACGCTCCAGCTCCAGCTGGCCAGCATCGAACTTGGACAGGTCGAGAATATCGTTCAGCAGCTCTACCAGCACCTTGCCCGAATCGTGGGCAATTGCCAGTTGCTGGCGTTGTTCACTGGGCAGCGGGTTGTCCAGCGCCAGGGCGATCATGCCAAGCATGCCGTTGAGCGGGGTGCGGATTTCGTGGCTCATGTTGGCCAGGAAGGCGGCGCGTGCCTGGGCCATGTCCAGCGCGCGGCGGCGGGCTTGCTCCAGCTCCTGGTTGGACAGGCTGAGGCTGCTGTTGCTGGCTTTCAGCTCGTCGGTGCGCGCCGACACGATGTCTTCCAGTTCGTTCAGGTACTGGGTCAGGCGGTTTTCTGCCGTGCGCCGCTGTTCAATTTCGGTGGCCATGCTGACGAACTGCTGGTTGGCGACCTTCACCAGCACGCCGATTTCGTCGTGCTCATGACCATGCGGGCATTCCAGGCGCGTTTGCCGGGGTTTGCGCGGGTCGCTGCCGCTGAGCGCACCGATCACCGTCACCAGCGGCTTGGTCAGCATCATGTAGAACAGCGCCAGCAGGATGCCGGTCAGCACCAGGCTGCGGGCGAAGCCGTTGAGCAGGGTGATGCCGGCACGGTCGAGAAAGCGGCTGCCGAAGGCGTAGGTGTCGACGTCCAGATACAGGGTGCCAAGGTATTCCTCTGGCATATGGGTCAGGAACAGGCGCTCTTTGAACTGGCGCTGCTCACCAAACAGGAAGTCGCTGAGGAGCCGGTAGCGGTCCTGCAGCCTTGGCCGCTCGACATCGGCCAGCACCGTTTCGTTGTTGTCGATCAGCCGGGCGCGGATGATGGCCGGCGACTGCAGCAGGCCCCGGGTGAGCTCCAACGCCAGCTCGGAATCGATGTTGTAGGCAATGCGCGAGGCCGGGTTGTGGCTGATTTGCAGCAAGGCGCGCACTTCACGGTTGATGGACGCGTCTTCGCTGGCATAATCGATGCCGATCTGGATGAGACTGAGCAATGTTCCCAGGATGAAGCCGACCAGGACTGTCAACCGGGCTTGCTTGTATGACAGGCGATTGGTGAACTTGATATCCATGAGTCCCGAGCCGGTTTCACGTTCCTTGCGCTGCGCAAGCATAGCCGAATAGCCCCGGCAGCTGGCGGGCCTGTCACACATTCAGCTGGAAATCTCACCTGTCTTGTTAGGAGTCGTCATGGACGCTCGCTTGATTGCTTTCCTGGACCGCGCCGAATCGGTACTGGCGCGCCTCGAACCCCTGTTGCCGGCACCGCGCCCGAACATCGACTGGGGCACCACCCTGGCCGCCCGCTGGCAGCGCGATGGCCGCAGCGGCTACCTGCTACCGCTGGAAGTCAGCCTGGACATCCGCCTGACCGACCTGATCGGCGTCGACAAACAACGTGACCAGCTAGGGCGTAACACCCACCAGTTCATCAACGGCCTGCCGGCCAACCACGCGTTGCTGTGGGGCTCGCGCGGCACCGGCAAGTCGTCGCTGGTACGCGCCCTGCTGGCTGAGCACGCCAGCGCAGGCCTGCGCCTGATAGAAATCGAACGCGACCACCTGGCGGACCTGCCACGGGTGGTGGAGCAACTGCAGAAGCTGCCGCAACGCTTCATCCTGTTCTGCGACGACCTGTCGTTCGAAGCCGGGGAGGGCGACTACCGCGTGCTCAAGAGCGTGCTCGACGGCTCGCTGGAGCAGGCACCAGACAACGTGCTGCTGTATGCCACGTCCAACCGCCGCCACCTGGTGCCGGAGAAAGAGAGCGACAACGAGAACTGGAAGCGTGTGGACGGCGAGTTGCACCCCAGCGAAGCGGTGGAAGACAAGATTGCCCTGTCTGACCGGTTTGGCCTGTGGCTGTCGTTCTACCCGTTCACCCAGGACCACTTCCTGAATGTTGTCGAGCACTGGATCGGCCAGTTGGCACGCCCTGCGGGCCTGGCCTGGCAGCGTGACGAGCAGCTCGACATCCTCGCCGTGCGCTGGGCCACCGGGCGCGGTAACCGTAATGGCCGTTGTGCCTATCAGTTCGCCCGCTATTGGGTTGGGCTGCAATTGCTGGAGCAAAAGTAAATGATCGACATCAATGCCAGTGGCGCAGGCCTCGACGGCTACAACCTGCTGGCAGCGCAAGTGCAGGCACTGTTTGCCGACGAGCGTGATTTCATCGCCAATGCCGCGCAGTTTTCGGCGTTTCTGTTTAACCAGGTGGACGACCTGAACTGGGCGGGGTTCTACCTGAACCGAAACGAAGAACTGGTTCTGGGGCCGTTCCAGGGCCAGGTGGCGTGCGTGCGCATTCCATTCGGCAAGGGCGTGTGCGGGGCAGCGGCGGCTACGCGGCAAACCCAGCGGGTGGAAGATGTGCATGCGTTCCCAGGGCACATTGCCTGTGACAGCGCATCCAACAGCGAGCTGGTGATTCCGTTGGTCAAGGAAGGCAAGTTGATTGGGGTGCTGGACCTGGATAGCCCGAAGGTTGGGCGGTTCAGTGAAGCAGATCAGGTGGGGTTGGAGCGGTTGGCGGCGATCTTCCTTGAGCTGACTGACTGCTGACCACTGTCCAATGGCCGGCGCTATCCCTGTAGGAGCGGCCTTGTGTAGCGATGGGCCGCAAAGCGGCCCCGGATCTATGCATTAACGCTGAAGTCGCCGGGGCCGCTTTGCGGCCCATCGCGACACAAGGCCGCTCCTACAGGGGAACGGCGCAGGGCTTAGTCGTACATCACCTTCTTCTTCCAGGTTTCCTCTTCATCGGTCTTGAGCCCGTCGGTCAATTCGTTGTGCTCGTCCTCGGCCGGGGTCATGCGGTCCAGCACCTGGGCGTTGGCGCGGGCCAGCAGTTTCTCAAGATAGGTCAGTTGCTCTTCATACACCTTCGGCTCCGGCTGTTTGCGCAGGTATTGCACGCCGCGCTCGAACGCCAGCCGCGCCTGGCCGGGCTGGCCTTTCTGCAGGGCCTGCTGGCCGAGGTTGTTGAAGAACTCGATATGTAGCAGCACCAGGATATGGCGAATTTCCTTGATCCAGTGCTTGGCCTCGGGCGTGGCCAGGAAGCCTTCCTGGGCCGCACGGGTCACCTGGTTGTGCATGGCCTCCAATAAGAAGCGCACGTCCTTTGCCTTGACCTCAGTGTGGATCGGGTTCGGCGGGTTGTTCACCGGTATCCTGTCGCCCAGGGCAATCAACCCTTCCAGTTCGGCGATGCGCGCCTTGAGTTCGGCATTGTGCTTGTCCACCGCCAGCAGGCGCTGGTTGAGGTTCAGCTCCAGGCGTGTCAGCAGCAGCTTGAGGGCTGGGGTCATGAACTGGCCGGGGAAGGTCTCGGTGATTTCGCCACAGCGGCGCAGGCGGTCGGCCAGTTCGATCTTCGTCCGGGCGCGTTCCAGCTTGCCGTTCTCGACCACATTGTTGAGGTAGCCGATCACGATCAGCAGCGCGATGCCCGCCACGATGAGCAGGGTGATCAGAAGTGGTGTCACCGTTAATGCCTCATGAATAGGTTTGCATTATTGAGTGTAGGAGCGAGCGTGCTCGCGAGAGGCCCAGGCAGCCATTCTCTTTTTCTATCGGCAAACTGCGCCATGACTGGATGCTGGCACATTAATGCTGACTTGACGCCAGAAAATCAACGGCAAACGCCTGTGGGCTGCCTGAAACAGCGCTGGGTATACCCGGAAGTCATTGATTTAAATAAATTTCTACAAAGGGGTTGACGCCTGTACCAACCATCCATAGAATGCGCGCCACTTGCAGCGTAAAGCACACAGCGAAACGCGGCAGGGAGTGAAAGCAAGCAGTAATGCTTGTAGCGTGTCCCCTTCGTCTAGTGGCCTAGGACACCGCCCTTTCACGGCGGTAACAGGGGTTCGAGTCCCCTAGGGGACGCCAATGCGGGAATAGCTCAGTTGGTAGAGCACGACCTTGCCAAGGTCGGGGTCGCGAGTTCGAGTCTCGTTTCCCGCTCCAGTTTCTCCGGCAACGCTTAACGGCGGGGCAGGAAAAGAAAACCCAGGCTGAATCGTGAGGTTCAAACCTGGTGCACTGAAAAGTGTTGTGTGTCCCCTTCGTCTAGTGGCCTAGGACACCGCCCTTTCACGGCGGTAACAGGGGTTCGAGTCCCCTAGGGGACGCCATTTGCGGGAATAGCTCAGTTGGTAGAGCACGACCTTGCCAAGGTCGGGGTCGCGAGTTCGAGTCTCGTTTCCCGCTCCAGTTTAAATACTGTGGCGTCTATGCGGTGCAGTGGTGGTGAAGGTCTTGATGGCGCTTCACGCCGTAGCGGTAAAGTTTCACAATGCGGGAATAGCTCAGTTGGTAGAGCACGACCTTGCCAAGGTCGGGGTCGCGAGTTCGAGTCTCGTTTCCCGCTCCAAACATGTAACGCAAAAAGGAACCTTCGGGTTCCTTTTTGCGTTTTTGCGTACCTGATTTTTGCGCCCCGCCTGTGCGAACATCGCGTTCGCGCAGGGCAGGGCTGCACTCAGCGATAACTGATGGTGAAATCGAGCGCGCCCTTTGCCACGCCAGGGGTCACCCGATCGTTCGTCTGGTAGAAGTGCGCACGATAAGGCAGGCGGGTTACAGGCAGCTGAAGCCTCTGGTTGGTCGATACGTGCTCTGCCAATGGCACGGGAACACCACTGTCATCGGTTATCTGGATGCCAATACCGGTCGCCGTCGAACCGTTGCCCAAGCTGAACAGGCCCAGTTTAGGGTCGATGGCGGCCGAGCCATCGGTGCCTGTCAGGTAGATATAGGCCGTAGCGGTACTTGAGTTGGGGTCGTCCTCGCAGTCACTCAGGGTGATATGGAACGGCATGCTGGTCGTGGTGCTGCCCCTGCCCGGGAAGTCCGCCACGGTATGGCTGCCCAGATCGACCGGGTCGGCACTGACCGCATCGCTTTTCAATGTGCACTGTGCCTGGTTCAGGTTGCCGCTGATTCGCAGGCGGAAGGCGTCAGGCTGATCTGAGGTGCTGCCACGGGCTACTTCTTCATCCAGCAAGACTGGCCCGGGCGCCATGGCCCCGATCTTGACCAGTGTGACGGTCATGCTGATCGGACCGATCAGGATCGGGATGGCCATGCTGGCCATGTTGGTGCCGCGGTAAGGCAGGAAGGTGTCGCCCGTGCTTGAGCTGAACGTATTGGGTGCCCCGCCGCTGAACGGGTGGCCCAGTTCGATGACGGCACCAACCCCCGGGGTCCGGGTTCTGATGATGCTATTGGCGAAGCGCCCGCTGCCAAGTCGCACTGGCACATCGTAGGCAAACGGCGCGGTGTAGTCGGCTTGCGCTTCCAGAAGGCGATCGGAGCTGTTGTGACAAGAGACAGCCCTGTTTGCCGGGTCGGAGGTCACGGGAACCCGCAGTCGAGTGATTTGGTCGCCGATCGGCAAGTCCCTGGGCACCCACACATTCTGGAAATCTGCCGTGAAGGTGGCAGGGCCTGGGCCATTGTTGATGACGCAGCCTGACGCAGCGTGGGCAGCCGGCAGGTGAATGAAGGGCAGGCTGACCAGCAGCAAGGTGGATAGCAGGGTGAGGCGATGGGTGGCGTTCATTGGCGGTTCCAGTCGGAAGAAGCTTCGCAGCGCAAGGTTTGCAGGCGATAGCCTTGTTCAAGCGGCAAGGTGGCGGGGGTGATATCGAAGCGGCATTGCTGCTCGCTGCCCGCCGTCCACCTGGCCAGCAGTTGCTGCTGCTCGAGGTGGGTGGCGACCAGTGCCTGGCCGCCTTGGCCGACCACGGCCAATACCTGGCCCTGGGCATCGCTGACCTGTGCGCCGAAGGGCAGGGGGCGGTCGTCTGCTTGCAACAGGGTCAGTACCAGGCGGTTGACCCGGCGCGCCGGGAACTTGGCGAGCACCACGGCGCCGCGGCGTGGCACCACCTGCGTGGTGCCGTTGTCGATTTCGATTTCCGGGTCGAGCTGGTCCAGTTGCAGTACCAGCTGGTTGGCCCGATAGGGGCGCATGTACGGTGCCAGTGCATAGCCCGCAGGGTTGGTCTTGCCCTGTTGTGCCTGGCCCACGCCAACCCCTTCGATGCCCGGCACATGCACCACGGCATTGGTTTCACCCATGAACGGCGCCAGCAGCATGCCGCCGCCGTGCGCCAGCAGGGCACCGCTGCTGCTCAGCGATAGGTTGCGGTAATCGGCGGACTCGCTGTAACCCATGCCGTAGTTGGCATGGCTGCCCTGGTAGGCCAACGACAGGCTGCCACTTTGCTGGGTGTCGTTGGCCAGCGTGGCGCGGTAGTTCAGGCGCCGGTCATCGAAGTGGCCACTGAGGCTGGCGCGTTCGCTGTGCTTGCCAGCGCTGTGCTGCATGTCGAAGGTCGCGCTGGAGGCGTGCTTGAAGTCCAGGGGCAGGCTTAGGCTCAGGCCGATGATGCGGTCGTTGTGGCGCGACGAATTGAGCGACTGCGAGGCGAACAGGTTGAGGCTGATATTGTGCGGTAGCTGCGTGTTGTATTGCGCCTGGTACTGGCGCCGTTGCAGGCTGTTGTGCCAGTAGTCGTCCTGCGACAGGGTCAGGCTGAGGCTGCCGGCGCTGCCGAAGTGCTGGTACACCGAGGCTTCCAGCCGGCTGCGGCGGTTGCCCAGGTAGTGATCGGAGGCGTTGCGTTGCTGCACCACCTCGTCATAGTCGCGGTAGCCGACAGTGGAATAGCGATAGCCGGCGAAGCGCAGGTTGGTTCCGCTGTCGAAGGCCTTGCCGTAGCGGGCCGAAAAACTGTTGCCTTGCACTTGGCCCAGTGCTGGGCCAAGGTCGCTGGTGGCCTGGGTGGCGTCCAGCGATAGCGCGCCAAACGCCCCGAAGTCGCGCGCAAGGCCGAGGGTGGCGGCGCGGTAGTAGTCACCCCCGAGCACGCCAGCGTACAGCGTGCTTTCCCACCCCATGCCGCGGGCCAGCGTGCCTTGCCACAACGCGGGGGTGTCGGCCTCGTATGCGCCGTGGTAGCGGCCCAGGGCCAGGTCGTAGCGCCACACGCCTGCGCGCATCAGGTTGCCCAGGGTGGAGTAGGGTTGGATGAAGTTGCGCACCTGGCCATCGGCTTCGGTCAGAACCACTTCCAGCTCACCGCTGCTGGCGCCCACGGCCAGGTCGTCGATTTCGTATGGGCCAGGGGCGACGAAGGTGGAATAGAGTGGGTAACCGTTCTGCAGCACCTCAAGCTTGGCGTAGGTTTGCGCCACGCCGCGCAACACGGGGGCGTAATTTTGCATGGCGTCTGGCAGCATCTCGGTGTCGGAGGCCAGTTTCACGCCTTTGAACGGCAAGCTGCGGAACACCTCGCCTTGAGTAAAGGTTTCGCCGAGGGTGAGGGTACCCCAGCGTGCCGGCAGGTCGCGTTGGGCATAGGTATTGGTGCGCGTCCAGCGCAGCTCGCCCTGCCGGTTTTCGCGCAGCGCCTGCTGGCTGCGCAGACGCCAGCCGTACAGGTTGACGCCGCTGTTCAGGTACAGGTCATGGCTGTTGTGGGTGCCGTTACCGCGGCGGTTGCTGTGCTGGGCCGAGGCCTGGTAATTGACGAAGGCGGCGTTTATGCCTTCGTCCCAGTGGTGCTCGGCAATGGCGCCGCTGGTATCGCGGCGCAGGTAGGACTGTGGTATCGACAGGTTCAGGCGCAACTTGCCCGCATCCAGGTCGGCACTGGCGCCGGCCAGTTGCGTGGGCAGGTCGATACAGTGGCCTTCATCGCCGGGTTGCCTGGCGCCCAGGTGTTGTTCGCGCACACCGATTTCATCCAGCAGATCGGCACTCAGGCATGGCGCCAGGGTTTGCCCATCGCGGCTGTCGTCGAGGGTGATGTCCCGTTTGCCCAAGGGGCTGAGGTTCAGGTACAGCTCCAGGCTGTAGCGGCCGGCGGCGAGTGGGCGCTGCTCGGCCAGGGCACGCAGCGCGAGGGCGCCGGCATCGGCGGGTTGGCCTGGGCTTTGGCGAATGAAGCCGGGCTCGAACTGCAGGTCGGCGGGGGCGGCCAGGGCCGGCATGCTCAGCAGGCTTGCGCTGAGAGCGGGAAGGGTGGAAAAGCGCAGGCGTGACAGCGCCTGCTGGTGTTTGAAGGGCTTGAGCATGACAGATGCCTGGTTTGGACATTGGAGCGCGGCGGTTAGGCGGTGCTGGCGGTGACAAGCGAGGCGTTTGGGGTTGGAATGAGGCGGTCGCTTGGTGGGGCGGAAAGATAAGGAGAAAGTTGGGGGAGGACTGTAGGGCTAGTCTGGGGGGGGAGGGGATAAGTCGATGTGTTTTTGGGTCAGGATGGTGAAACACAAAAAACCGTAAGAAGAACGGCGCTGCAGATGATATCTGCAGCGCCGAACCTGTTGGCGCTAGTTATTTTTGAAGCGTGTTAGCAAACGCCTGGGCAGCTTCTGGAGTAGCGAAGGAGTTAGTACGTGCCCCTCCTGGAATGGCTGATTTCACCCTAGTCCCGGTGACCCTGAGAAGTCTGGAGCTACTAATTGGAGCCAAGGGAATACCCATGATGTCCGTTTGCTCCAGCTCAACCGTGATCAATGAGCCACGTGGTGATGTGTCGTAGTCAGGGGTTGGATCAGGTACGGCACGTTGTGGCAAAGCTGGAGCTGGAGGTGGATTACGATCCGCGCTCGATGAGCGCGCAGACGGCTGATTTATGTCCGCTGGCAAATTGTCCTCTACTGGTGAAATGTCATCTGTTTGGGCCCCGTTGCTCCTTGTGCTGTTACGCCGTAGGCCCCCGTCACCGGCACCCCCAGCATCCCCCACTTCGGCAACGCTTTGCCTCCTGGCCGCAGCACGTTTGTCGAACCCTGCCTTGACCATCCCTGCCGTCAACGTCATCGTGCCGATGATGGACAGTGACATAGACGCGATGCCCAATTTCTTTTTCTTTTCCGGGTCTTTCACAAACTCCGCGGCAACCTGTGTAGCCGCCGATGCAAGCGTTGCGGTGATACCTACCGCCAGTACGCCAATGACGAGCGGGGTGGCGGCACCTGCGGTCATCACGGCAAAGCCAATGGTCAAGCCTATGTTCATTACCAAAACGCCAATGTTCAGCCAGAACTCAGCCCCGCGCTTCTGCTTCTCTTTCACCGGGTCATCGTTCGAGCCCCAGCCGCGGCTGTAATGCCCGGTAGGGTCCTGCCACATGACCGGGTTGCCCAGGCAGTACACGTATGGGTTGATGCCCGCCAGTTCAGGGTCCAGGTTATCCGGGCTATGGAAGCGCATCAGGCTGGGGTTGTAGGCACGGTAGCCGCGCCCCAGCAGGTACCAGCCCAGTGCCTGCTCGCGCGCTTCGGCATTGAAGCCCAGCAGGCCCAGCAGCTTGCCTTCCTGCACCTCCCCATAGGCGCTGTAGTTGGCTTCATGCACCTCCCCATAGGCGCTGTAGTTGGCTTCATGCACCTCCCCATAGGCGCTGTAGTTGGCTTCATGCACCTCATCATTGGCCGCGCATTCGCCGATGACGCTGTTGTTGTTGCTGGCCATGTACAGGCGTGTCTCGTTGCTTTTGCCCGACTGTTGCAGCCCCAGCGGGGAGTCGCCTGCAAACAGGTACTCGGTGAGCAAGCCATCGCGCAAGGTGCTGCTGACCCGATAGCCCTCGTAACGCCGTTGCTCCTCGGCCTGCGCACCGTGGCGCACGCCCAGCAGTTGCCCGTGGCCGTCATAGCGGAAGTTGGCCAGGGCCGTGCCGCCCGGTGCCGCAGCGCTGGCCAGTTGGCCGGTATCCTCGTCGTACACCAGGCGGTTGCCCTGCTCGTCCTTGAGCATGTTGCCATCGGCGTCGT